>NZ_JBEXJK010000673.1:0-2558 GCF_040609095.1 Kitasatospora sp. NPDC004799 | reverse complement strand
GGCGCGTTGCGCGCCGGGCCCCGTCGGCGTTCCGAGCGGGTTACCTGCGAGTAGGCCGGGCCGCCGCGGCGCACGCCTGTTCGCTGCGGGCGAAACTTTGTTCCGCAGCGCGGAAGAGGGCGCGGCGGACGGCGCGGAAGGCACCCGTCCGGTGGCTGTCAACACCGCGCTGAGCTGCGATGATGCCCTTCCGCCCGGGGTGTTCCCGCCCCGGTGACCACTTCGTGGGACACCCCTGGGGCGGACCCGGACATCAGCCACCGTGAACAAGTGCGAAGATGTATTTCCGGCACGACTGGGCGCCCCACAAAGGCTTCCGACCCACCGGACCGCGACCGGCCCGGCGACCCACCCCATGCATGGAGGACGTGACGTGGCGAACGACGCCAGCACCGTTTTCGACGTAGTCATTCTCGGAGGCGGAAGCGGCGGTTACGCCGCGGCGCTCCGCGCCGCTCAGCTGGGCCTGAGCGTTGCCCTGGTCGAGAAGGGTGAGCTGGGCGGCACCTGCCTGCACCGCGGCTGCATCCCGACCAAGGCGCTGCTGCACGCCGCGGAGATCGCGGACGAGACGAAGGAGGCCGCCGAGTTCGGCGTGCTGGCCACCTTCCAGGGCATCGACATCAACGGCGTCCACAAGTACAAGGACGACGTCATCGCCGGCCTGTACAAGGGTCTCCAGGGCCTGGTGGCGTCCCGCAAGGTCACCTTCATCCAGGGCGAGGGCAAGCTCTCCTCGCAGACCTCGGTGGACGTCAACGGCCAGCGCATCGAAGGCCGCCACATCGTCCTGGCCACCGGTTCCGTGCCGCGCTCGATCCCGGGCCTGGAGATCGACGGCAACCGCGTGATCTCCTCGGACCACGCCCTCAAGCTCGACCGCATCCCGAAGTCGGCCGTCATCCTCGGCGGCGGCGTGATCGGCGTCGAGTTCGCCTCGGTCTGGAAGTCCTTCGGCGTCGAGGTCACCATCGTCGAGGCGCTGCCGCACCTCGTCCCGCTGGAGGACGAGAACTCCTCCAAGCTGCTGGAGCGCGCGTTCCGCAAGCGCGGCATCAAGTTCGAGCTGAAGGCCCGCTTCTCGGGCGTCGAGTACACCGAGACCGGTGTCCGCGTCTCCACCGAGAACGGCAAGCAGATCGACGCCGACCTGCTGCTCGTCGCCATCGGCCGCGGCCCGGTCTCGGCCGGCCTCGGCTACGAGGAGAACGGCGTCGCGATGGACCGCGGCTACGTCCTGGTCGACGAGTACATGCGCACCAACGTGCCCACCATCTCCGCCGTCGGCGACCTCGCCCCGACCCTCCAGCTGGCCCACGTCGGCTTCGCCGAGGGCATCCTGGTGGCCGAGCGCCTGGCCGGCCTCAAGCCGGTGCCGATCGACTACGACGGCGTTCCGCGCGTGACCTACTCCAACCCCGAGGTCGCCTCCGTCGGCATCTCCGAGGCCAAGGCCGTCGAGCTGTACGGCAAGGAGAAGGTCGTCACCCTGAAGTACAACCTGGCCGGCAACGGCAAGAGCAAGATCCTGAAGACCGCCGGCGAGATCAAGCTCGTCCAGGTCAAGGACGGCGCCGTGGTCGGCGTCCACATGGTCGGCGCCCGCATGGGCGAGCAGGTCGGCGAGGCCCAGCTGATCTACAACTGGGAGGCTCTGCCGGCCGAGGTCGCGCAGCTCATCCACGCGCACCCGACCCAGTCCGAGGCCCTGGGCGAGGCGCACCTGGCGCTGGCCGGCAAGCCGCTGCACGCGCACGACTGATCACGCCCCACCCCCTTTCCCGGTACTTCCCGTACGCAAGTACTTCCCGTACGCAAGACTTGATAGGAGTCGCTGAAACCATGGCGGTCTCAGTAACACTGCCCGCGCTGGGCGAGAGCGTTTCCGAAGGCACCGTCACCCGCTGGCTGAAGGCCGAGGGTGAGCGTGTCGAGGTCGACGAGCCGCTGCTGGAGGTGTCGACCGACAAGGTCGACACCGAGATCCCGGCCCCGGCTTCCGGCATCCTCTCCTCGATCAAGGTCGCCGAGGACGAGACCGTCGAGGTCGGCGCCGAGCTGGCGATCATCGACGACGGCTCGGGTGCCCCGGCCGCTGCCCCGGCCCCCGCCGCCGAGGCCGCGCCCGCCGCCGCCCCGGCTCCGGCCGCCCCGGTCGCCGAGGCCCCGGCCGCTGCTCCGGCTGCCGCCCCGGCCCCCGCCGCCGCTCCGGCCGCTCCGGCCGCCGACGCCACCCCGGTGCTGCTGCCCGCGCTGGGCGAGTCGGTCTCCGAGGGCACCGTCACCCGCTGGCTGAAGGCCGAGGGCGACACCGTCGAGGTCGACGAGCCGCTGCTCGAGGTCTCCACCGACAAGGTCGACACCGAGATCCCGTCGCCGGTCGCCGGCACGCTGGTGAAGATCCTGGTCGGCGAGGACGAGACCGCCGAGGTCGGCGCCCAGCTCGCGCTGATCGGTGCCGCCGGTGCCGTCGCCGCCGCCCCGGCCCCGGTCGCCGCTCCGGCTCCGGCCGCTGCCCCGGCCCCGGCCCCCGCCGCTCCGGCTGCCCCGGCCCCGGC
>NZ_JBEXJK010000672.1:0-2563 GCF_040609095.1 Kitasatospora sp. NPDC004799 | reverse complement strand
GGCCGGCAGGGCCTCGCGCCCGGCGACCACCGTGCGGCCCGCCACGACCCCCTCCACGCCCCGCCCGGGCGTGCTGCGGAAGTCCGTGACGGCGGGCAGCTCGCCGGCCCCGGCGGCGGCCTCGGCGATCGCCCGGGCGATCGGGTGCTCGGAGGCGTGCTCGACGGCCCCGGCCAGGCGCAGCGCCTCGGCCGCGTCCACGCCCTCGGCGGTGTGCACCGCGAGCAGCTCCATCCGGCCGGTGGTGACGGTGCCGGTCTTGTCGAGGACGACGGTGTCCACCGTTCGGGTGGTCTCCAGGACCTCGGGGCCCCTGATCAGGATGCCGAGCTGGGCGCCGCGGCCGGTGCCGACCAGCAGGGCGGTCGGGGTGGCCAGGCCGAGGGCGCACGGGCAGGCGATGATCAGCACGGCGACGGCGGCGGTGAAGGCCTCGGTGGGGCTGTCGGTGGCCAGCAGCCAGGCCACCAGGGTGGCCAGGGCGATCAGGACGACGGCCGGGACGAAGACGGCGGAGATCCGGTCGGCCAGCCGCTGGGCGGCGGCCTTGCCGTTCTGGGCCTCCTCGACCAGTTTGGCCATCCGGGCCAGTCGGGTGTCCGCGCCGACCCGGGTGGCCTCGACCACCAGCCGGCCGCCCGCGTTGACGGTGGCCCCGGTGACGGCGTCGCCGACGGAGACCTCGACCGGGACGGACTCACCGGTCAGCATCGAGGCGTCCACCGCGGACGCGCCCTCGACCACCACGCCGTCGGTGGCGATCTTCTCGCCCGGCCGGACCACGAAGCGGCTGCCGACCGTCAGCCGGTCCACCGGCAGCCGGACCTCCCGTCCGCCCCGGAGGACCGCGACGTCCTTGGCGCCGAGGTCGAGCAGGGCGTGCAGGGCGGCGCCGGCCCGGCGCTTGGCGCGGGCCTCCAGGTGGCGGCCGAGCAGGATCAGCACGGTGACGGCGGCGGCGGTCTCCAGGTAGAGCGTGGCCGAGGGGTCGGTTCGGCCGACGGACAGCGAGAAGTCGTGGTGCATCCCGGGCATGCCGGCGTGGCCGCGGAACAGTGCCCAGCAGGACCAGCCGAAGGCGGCCAGGGTGCCGAGCGAGACCAGGGTGTCCATGGTGGCGGCGCCGTGCCGCAGGTTGGTCCAGGCGGCGCGGTGGAAGGGCAGGCCGCCGTGGACGACGACCGGGCCGGTGAGCGCGAAGGCCAGCCACTGCCAGTCGGTGAACTGCAGGGCGGGGACCATCGAGAGCAGGACCACCGGGACGCTGAGGACGGCGCTGACCAGCAGCCGGTCGCGCAGAGGGTCGGCCGGCCCGGGTCGGGCGGCGGGCTCGGGCCCGGGCTCGGCGGCGGGTGCCGGGGGCGGGGGGAGCTCGGCGGTGTAGCCGGAGCGCTCGACGGTGGCGATCAGGTCCTCGACCGTGGTGCCGGGGCCGAAGTCGACCCGGGCCTTCTCGGTGGCGAAGTTGACGGTGGCCTCGACGCCGTCCATCCGGTTGAGCTTCTTCTCGATCCGTGCCGCGCAGGAGGCGCAGGTCATCCCGCCGATCGACAGCTCGACCCGGTCCCCGGCCCCGAGGTCCGGCGCGGACGTGCTCATGCGGTTCAGCTCCTCGGTGCGGGCGAACGGCGGGGGCGCCGTGGCGGCCCCCGCCGTTCCGGGTGGTTCAGGCGCTGCGGCCGACCAGCTCGTAGCCGGCCTCGTCGATCGCGGCGCGGACCTGCTCGTCGTCCAACGGCGCGGCGGAGGAGATCGTCACGGTACCGGCGGTGGCGTCGGCGGCGACCCCGGTCACCCCGGCCAAGGCGGAGACCTCCTCGCTGATCGCCTTCTCGCAGTGGCCGCAGCTCATGCCGGACACGGTGTAGGTGATGGTGCTGGACATCGGGGGCCTCCGGGAGGTCTTGGCGGGCCCGGGTGTTCGCCCGGGTGCGGCGCTGGCAACGACTCTCCTGACACCATACCCCTCAGGGGTATTTTCCGGGATGGCGGGGTGGCTGCACCGCATCGTAGGGGCCGGGGGGCCGGTCGTCCTCCTCCGTGATCGTCCCTTATGTTCGTTATGTGTTTCCGCTCCGCCGCGCCCAGTCACCCTCGGCTCCCACGGCAGCCGGACTGCCGCCGGACCGGCAGCGCGGCGCGCTGCTCGCCGCCGACCTCCAGGACGTCCCGTTCTGGCGGCGGGCCACCCCGGCGCTGGTCGCCGTGCTGCTGGTCGGGCTCGCGGACTTCCTCTCCGGCAAGGACCGCTACCTGGCCCCGCTGATGACCGTGGTGCCGACCGTCGCGGCGCTGACCCTGAAACCCCGCGAGCTGCTCCTGGTCTGCTCGCTCGGGCTGCTCACGGTCCTCGGGCTCAGCCACCACGACCAGGTCGACAACATCAACGACGCCCGCTTCCTGTACGGGGCGATGGTCAGCTACCTCGTCCTGACGCTGTTCTCGGCCTGGGTCGCCAAGATCCGGATGCGGCGCGCGGCGGCCTTCGCGGCCGTCAGCTCCGTCGCCGAGGCCGCCCAGCGGGCGCTGCTGCAGCTGCCGGGGCCGACCGTCGGGCCGCTGC
>NZ_JBEXJK010000671.1:0-2564 GCF_040609095.1 Kitasatospora sp. NPDC004799 | reverse complement strand
GCCGTGCTCGCCAGCCCGGCGGCCGCCCGGCTCCCCGCCTCCAGGTACCGCAGCTCGCCGCTCCGCCGCGCGTCCAGCGCGGCCGCCAGCCGCCGGTAGCGCCCCGGCGGCAGCAGCTCGCCCGCCTCGTCCAGGGTGACGAAGCGCCAGCTGCGCAGCTCCTCCTGCTGGAGCAGCAGGTTCTGCCGGCCCTCCGCGTCCAGCAGGCCGCCGTCGTACATCAGCCGCAGGCCGCCGCACCGCGGGCCGGTGCGCGGCTCCCAGTCGACGGCGAGCAGGCGCAGCGCGGACGGGTCCAGGCGCAGGCCCAGCTCCTCGGCGGTCTCGCGCAGGGCGGCGTCGGTGGGGGCCTCGCCGCGCTCGACCACGCCGCCGGGGAAGTCCCAGTCGGGCTTGTAGACCGGGTCGACCAGCAGCACGCGGTCCTGCTCGTCGAAGAACAGGACGGCGGAGGCCACGGTGTCCCCGGTCGGGTCCGGGGTCTGGACGATCGGACAGCGGGCGGCGCCGACCCGGACCAGCTCGGCGATCCGGTGCGCGGTCTCCCGGGGGGAGAGCTCGCCGGTGTCGATCATCCGGGCGTCGCCGACCAACCAGCGGCGGGCGGCGCGGTAGCGGGGCAGGTGTTCGAGGCACCAGGCGCGGACCCGCTCGCTGCCCTCCGGGTCCCCCGGGCACTCCTCGCGGTGGGCGATGCGGTCGCGCAGGATCGTTTCTTCAGGGTCCAGCACGAAGTGGTGCACCGCGATCCCGTGCGAGGCCAGGTCCCCGAAGATCTCGTCCCGGTAGTCCTCTCTGAGCAGGGTCATCGGGACCACCAGCGGGCCGCCGACCTCGCCGAGCAGCGCCGCCGCCGTCTCGGGGACGAGCCGGCGCCAGGCCGCCAGGTCCTGGAAGTCGGACACCGTCGCCAGCCGGTCGGCCGGAAGCATCCGGCGCAGGCCGAAGCCCACCAGTTCGGGATCGAAGAGCACGCTCCCGGGCAGCAGTTCCACCAGCTCACGGCAGGCGCTCGTCTTGCCCGCCCCGAATGTGCCATTGACCCAGACGATCACAACGTCCCCTGCCCTCGACTTCCCCCGATGCCGTTCGCACCGGGCAGCGCCCCCGTTTGGCCGAACCAGCGCCACCCGTGGTGGTACCCGCGCCACGCCGCTCCCCATGCCTCCCCGACGCGCCCGCCCGCACGCCTCGATCTGCCCCGTGACAGCGGCATGTGCCCAGGTCAGGAGCGCATGGGAGGAAATATGCAGACCGGTCTACATCAAAATTGCACCCCTTCACCACTGCTAGGGCACAGGGCGCCCGCCGGGTCGACCTGCCGCGCACGCCCCGCTCGTACGCTCCGCACGCCCCCGTTTGTACGCCCCCGCGCCCCCGTACGCGCACCCGGCCCCACCGGACGCCGCCGCCCCCTGGTCCTCCGAAACGCCGTCGAGGCCCGCCGGGGGCACCGGGCGGACCCGGCACCCCCGGCGGACGGACGACCGCCCCGCTACGGGCGCCCCATGAACGACGGGTAGTAGCCGCTGCTGATCCCCGAGGTCCGGACGTTCGTCCCGGGCCGCGCGGCCTCGACGTACCGGTTGCCACCCAGGTAGATCGCCACGTGCTGGATGCCCCGGGCCGTCCCGTCCGGCGACCAGAACAGCAGGTCACCGCGGCGCAGCTGGCTCGCGCTGATCGGCGTGGTCGCCGCGTACTGGTCGTTGGCCACGCGCGGCAGGTCGATCCCGCCGCGCCGGAAGGACTGCTGCACCAGGCCCGAGCAGTCGTAGCCGTCCGGCCCGTTGCCGGCCCGCCGGAACGGTACGCCCAGCTGGGAGAGCGCGAACTGCACGGCGGCCTCGACGTCCCGGTCCTCCGCGACCGAGTCGTCGAAGGAGCCCGAACCCGCGGAATCCGAGGAGGAGCCGCCGCCGGTGCGGTCCAGGTAGATGTCGTAGTGCGAGGTCCAGCGCCACTCGCCCTTGCTGTTGCGGAACCAGTAGCGCGAGCCGTCCCAGCCCTGCGTGATCCCGCCGGAGGACCTGGTCGTGGCCTTGGCGGCGGACGGGGAGCCGCCGCCGGTCCGGGCCGCGTACACGCTGTAGTGCGAGGTCCAGCGCCACTGCCCCTCGCTGTTCTTGAACCAGTACCGCGAGCCGTCCCACCCGGCGTGCGCCGGAGCGGGCTCGGCGGCCGCGGGGCTGACGCCGGTGCCGAGGCCGATCACGCCCGTGCCGGTCGCGATCACGGCCACCATGCCTATCCCCCGACGGAGCCGCGCGGTGCGGGACGGACGGGAGGTGCGGGCGGTGGCAGCGTCCTGCTGCCCGGTCGGTGCGCCGGCGGCCTCCGGCGCGCCGGTGTTGACGGTGGTCATCGTGCTGACTTCCTTCACTGCTGCGGATCGCTGCGGATTGCAGCGGGTTCGGTGACCGGCCAGGACTGGCCGTTCGTCGGCAGATCCCCCGCCCGACACGCCGCGGCTTCCCGGGCACCGACCGCGACCCGCGCCCCGGCGAGCGACGGGTTGGGGTCTCCCAGCTCCGACAAGAAAGCCACCCACACCACACCCCGCG
>NZ_JBEXJK010000670.1:0-2601 GCF_040609095.1 Kitasatospora sp. NPDC004799 | reverse complement strand
GGCACCGCCCGGGGGCCGGTGCGGCTGACGGCTGCGGTGGGGGGGCGCAGCGCGGGGCGGGTCGCGGTGGGCGTGGGGGTCGTCGCTGAGGAGTACATGGGCTGAGGGTGGTCCCTTCCGGTCCGTCGGCGGGTGCTGCCCCGCGGGGGCGGGGGAGGGCCGGTGCCGTGTGCTTCCTGGCGTGACGGCGGCCCTGCGGGTGGTGCGGTACGTCGTACTTCCTGCGGTGCTTCCTGCGGTGCGGTGGGTGGTGCACGGGCGCCGGGCACGGACGCGGGGTCAGGAACCCCTGTTCGACGGTGCTCCGGCCGTCCGCACCCTGGGGAATGCGGTCGGCCGGACTGCCGTGGCCGTGCCCGGCGCTCCCGCGCCACCCGGCCGCGCCACCCCCTCGGGTGAGGACCGGGAGCGCCCCGTGCCACCGTCGGGGGACACGCCCCGACGCTGGTGGGACGCCGCCCGACCCGGGGGGCGAGGTGGCGCACCTCTACAACACACCCGTCGGGCACTGGCTTAGTAGTCTGGCGGGCCCTGGCGAACGGTGGCGAATGCTCGCCTGGCACTTGCCCGAGCCTCTAGCCTCGGATCAGCCGAGGAACCTGGGGGCTTCGTTGAGCAGGGAACCCAACACCCGACTGGCCGACCTGTTCGTCCTGACCGGATGGTCGAAGGGCGAGCTGGCACGGCTGGTCAACCGTCGGGGTGCCGCGATGGGGCAGCTGCAGCTGTCCACCGACACGTCGAGGGTAAGGCGTTGGATCGAGCAGGGGGAGATCCCGCGCGATCCGGTGCCGCGGGTGCTGGCGGCCGTGTTCACGGAGCGGCTCGGCCGTGTCGTCACCACTGAGGACCTCGGTCTGGAACGACACCGGCCCACCAGGTCCGGGGCGGAAGCGTCCGCAGCAGTGCCATGGTCGCCGGATCGAACAGCCGCGGTCCTCACCGAGTTCACGGGAATGGACCTCATGCTGAACCGACGTGGATTGGTGGGCGCCGGAGCCGCGCTCACGGCCGGGGCGGTCATCGCCGACTCGCTGAAGGGCTGGCTGGGCGGGGACTCGGTCGCGTACGCGGCCTCCGTCCCCGGGCCGCGACAGGTGGTCACCGGGGGCGGAGCGCACCCGGTGGTGGACGTGTACGACGCGGGCCCGGTCGGGCTCGACGAGGTGGAGTCGCTGGAGCACTCGGTGCAGGTGTTCCGGGCCTGGGACGCGGCCCGCGGCGGCGGGCTGCAGCGCAAGGCGGTGGTCGGCCAACTGAACGAGGTCGGCGGGCTGTTGACGCACCGGCACGCGCCCGCCGTGGAGCAGCGGTTGTGGCTGGTCGCGGCCAACCTGGCGGTGCTGGCGGGCTGGATGTCGCACGACGTGGGCCTGGAGCCCACCGCCCAGAAGTACTTCATGATCGCGGCCGACGCGGCCAAGGAGGCCGGCGACCGGCCGCGGGCCGGCGAGGCGATCTCCCGGGCCGCGCGGCAGATGGTGCACCTGGGCCGGGCCGACGACGCGCTCGACCTGATGTCGGCGGCCAAGGCGACCGGCGGGCGGCTGACGCCCAGAACCCGCGCCATGCTCAACACCGTCGAGGCCTGGGCGCACGCCTCGATCGGGCACTCCCAGGACACCTACCGGCTGCTCGGGGAGGCCGAGGACCTGTTCGGCGAGGAGGCGCCGGAGCCACCGCCCTCGTGGATGCAGGTGTTCGACGAAGCCGAACTGCGCGGCATGCAGGCCCTGGTGCTGCGCACGCTGTCCGAGCACGACCCGGGGGCGGCCGCCGAGGCCCGCAGGCACGCCGAGCGGGTGATCACCTTGCGGGAGGGCACCGGGCAGCTGCGTTCGGCGCTGTTCGACCGGATCACCCTGGCCTCGGTGCACCTGATCACCGGCGAGCCGGACGCGGCGCAGTTCCAGGCCAAGATGGTGATGAACATGATCAGCCAGAACTCCTCGCTCCGGACCTGGGACCGGCTGCGCGAGATGTACCGGCTGACCGCGCAGTACCGGGGGCTGCCGGTGGTGGACGAGCTGCGGGAGGAGCTGGGCCGGGAGCTGCGGGCGGCGGACGCCAAGAACCGGCCGCGGCCGGCCTGACCGGCTCGCCGGAGTACGGGCCCGGGCCCGGGCCGTCGGCTCAGTGCGGCGGGGCCGGGCGGAGCAGCATGCGCAGCGCGACGACGGTGCCGTCCGTGCCGAGGACGGGCTCGCCCGCGCACTCGACGCCGTCGTGCCGTCCGTCGGGACGGCGGATCCGGAGGGTGCCGGCGGCGTGGCGGCCGTGCACCAGGGCGTCGGTCATCATCCGCCGCAGCAGCGGCCGGTCCGCCTCGGGGAGGCGGTCGGGCAGCCGGTCGAGGCTGAGCGGGCCGTGGTCCGGGTCGCAGCCGAGGAGGAGGTAGGTCTCCGGGCTCCAGCGGGTCCCGTCGGTCAGCAGGTCCCACTCGGCGGAGCCGGTGAGGCCGTCGTCGATGCCGCGCCGGTCGCCGCCGTCGCCGAGGTAGGAGCCGGTGACATCCCTCGGGTATGACGGCGGTCACGCCGCATGGGGCAGACGCGAGTCGGCCACCCCGGAACGTCGTAAGTCCGGCAGTCCTCCCGGCGG
>NZ_JBEXJK010000669.1:0-2627 GCF_040609095.1 Kitasatospora sp. NPDC004799 | reverse complement strand
GGGTCGTCGGCCTCAAGCCCGGCCGGGGGCGGGTGTCCCCCGCCCCCGGGACGGACGCCTTCGGCCTGGCCACCGCCGGCCCGCTGACCCGGACGGTACTGGACGCCGCCCTGCTGCTGGACGTCATGGCGGGCAGCATCCCCGGCGACAACAGCACCCTGCCCGCCGTGCCCGCCGGGTACTTCCGGTCCCGCGCCGAACAGGCGCCCGGCCCGCTGCGGATCGGGGTCCTGCCCCGGACGGACGGCTGGCACCCCGAGGCCGCGCTGGCCTGCCGCCGCACCGCCGACCTGCTCACCGACCTCGGCCACCGGGTGGAGGAGGCGCCGCCGTTCGACCCCGGCGAGTACCGGCCGGACTTCACCGTGCTGTGGAGCGCACTGGCCGCCGCCGTGCCCGTCCCGCCCGAGCGGGAGGAGCAACTGCTGCCGCTGACCCGCTGGTTGAGGACCCTCGGCGGCGAACACGACGCGGCCCGGCTGCACGCGGCGACGACCGCGCTGGCCGCCACCGCCCGTACGCTCTGCCACCGTTACGACCGCTACGACGCGGTGCTCAGCCCGACGACGGATCAACCGCCGCTGCCCGTCGGCGCGTTGGTCGACCCGGACGCCCCGGAGCGGACCTTCGCCCGGATGCTCGCCGCCACCCCGCGCACGCCGCTGGCGAACCTCACCGGCCAGCCGTCGATCAGCCTTCCGCTGCACTGGACACCGGACGGGCTGCCGATCGGCGTCATGCTGACCGCCCGGCTCCACGAGGAGGGCCTGCTGCTCTCCCTCGGCGCCCAGCTGGAACGGGCCCGGCCCTGGCACCACCACGCCGCCCGGCAGTCCGCCGTCCTGGAACAGGCCCGGCGGACGGCGGCACGGCCCGAGCGGAGCACCCGGTGAAGCGCGGCAAGCTGGCCTTCCTGACCGGCACCCACATCGTCAACGACCTCTACCAGGGCGCCGTTCCGGCCCTGCTGCCCTTCCTGATGTCCCAGCGGCACTACAGCTACACCGCCGTCTCCGGCCTCGCGCTGGCCGCGAGCGGCCTGTCCAGCGTGGTCCAGCCGCTGTTCGGCCTGCTGGTCGACCGCCGCCCCCGCGACTGGCTCGTCCCGGCCGGCTTCCTCACCGCCGCGGCCGGGATCACCGGCGCGGGACTGGCCGACGGCTACCTGCTCACCTGGCTCTGCGCCGCCCTGGCCGGCATCGGCATCGCCGCCTACCACCCCGCCGCCACCAGCCAGGCCCGGGCCGCCGGCGGGCAGTCCCAGCGGGCGATGAGCCTGTTCTCCGTCGGCGGCACCCTCGGCGCCTCGCTGGCCCCGGCCCTGGTCACCCTGGTGGTCGGCGGGTACGGCCTGCGCGGCAGCTGGCTGCTCGCCGTCCCGGCGCTGGTGACGGCCGCGCTCTGGGCCGTACAGGGCCTTCGGCAGCGGGATCGCACCCCGGCGGGCCCGGCGACCGCCCGGGCCGCGGCGGCGAGCACCCACCGCGACGACTGGCGGGCCTTCGGACGCCTGGTCGCGACCACCGTCGCCTGGTCGGTGCCCTACGTGACCGTCACCTCGATGCTGGCCCTGCACATCCAGCGCGACCTCCACGGCTCGACCGGCACCGGCGCCGCCGCGCTCACCCTGCTCACGCTGGCCGGAGCGGCCGGCACCCTGCTCGGCGGCTGGCTGGGCGACCGGTACGGCCGGCTGGCCCCGATCCGGGCCGGCTACCTGCTGGCCGTCCCCGCGCTGGCCGCGGTGGTCCTCGCCCCGAGCGTCGCGGTCGCCGTGACCGGTGCGGTGGCGTTCGGACTGGCCATGTTCCTGCCCTTCGCCCCGCAGGTGACGCTGGCCCAGGACTACCTCCCCACCCGGCCCGGCACCGCCAGCGGGCTCACCCTCGGACTCGCCATGTCCGTGGGCGGCCTGGCCGCACCGGCGCTCGGCGGACTGGCCGACGCCCACGGCCTGCGGACCGTCCTCGCCCTGGTCCTCGGCGTCCTGGCGGTCGCCCTCGGCTGCGCGCTGCGCCTGCGCGACCGGGTCCTGACCGAGCCGGAGCCCGGCGCGCGGGAACCGGGCGCAGGCATCGGGGCAGGACCGGCCGCCGAGCCGGTGACCAGGGGCGCGGCACCCCGGGGGCGATAGGGTCGGCCCATGACTGTTCGCCCGGTACGCCATCGTTCGCTGGTCGAGGAGGCCGTCGCCGAGCTGCGCCGGCTGATCGGCACCGGCGCATGGCCGGTGGGCAGCAGGCTCCCCGGCGAGGTGGAGCTGAGCCGGCTCCTCGGCGTCGGCCGGACCACCTCCCGCGAGGCGGTCCGGGTGCTGATCGCCGACGGCCAGCTGCGCGCCCGGCAGGGTTCGGGCACCTACGTGGCCGCCGCCTCCCCCGTGTCCGAGTTCGACCGGGAACTGCGGCGCTCGGAGGTCTTCGACGTGTACGAGGTCCGGGCGGCGCTGGAGGTGGAGGCGGGCCGACTGGCCGCACAGCGGCGCACCGAGGAGGACGTCACCGCGCTGCGGGGGGCACAGGCCCCCCCCAGCGCGGCCCCCCCCCCCGCCGAACACCTCAGGCGGGCCGGGCAAAGCCCCCCCCGGGCGGGGGGGGCGCGCCACCAATCCGCTACCGCTACCCAAT
>NZ_JBEXJK010000668.1:0-2633 GCF_040609095.1 Kitasatospora sp. NPDC004799 | reverse complement strand
GGAGGAGATCGTCGCCCACTGCGCCGAGCCCGGCGCCGGCGGCCGCACCCCCGCCGACTTCCCGCTCGCCCGGCTCGACCAGGCGGCGGTGGACCGGATCGCCGGGGACGGCCGCTCCGTCGCGGACGTCTACCCGCTGACGCCGATGCAGGCCGGCATGCTCTTCCACAGCCTGCTCGACCCGGACGGCGACACCTACGTCAACCAGGTCCAGCTGGTGCTCACCGGCGTCAGCGACCCGTACGCGCTGGCCGAGGCCTGGCAGCGGACCGCCGACGCCAACCCGGTCCTGCGCACCCGGCTCAGCTGGCAGGACGACGCCGAACCGCTCCAGGTCGTCCAGCATCGCGCCGCCGTCCCGGTCACCCACCACGACTGGACCGGCCGCCCCGCCGAGCAGGTCGAGCGGGACACCGCCCGGCTGCTCGCCGAGGACCGGGCGGCCGGGATCGACCTCGGCGGCGCGCCGCTGCTGCGCCTGGCCCTGATCCGGCTGACCCCGACCCGGGTGCGGGTGGTGTGGACCTTCCACCACGTGCTGCTGGACGGCTGGAGCGCCGCCCAGGTCTTCGACGAGGTCTGCGAGCGCTACGCCGCCCTGACCGCCGGCCGCGCGCCCGCCCTGGTCGAGCGCGCGCCCTACGCCGACTACCTGCGCTGGCTGGCCGGCCGGGACCGGGCCGGGACCGAGCGCTACTGGCGCGACACCCTGGCCGGCTTCCCCGCCCCCACCGAACTGCCCCGCGACCGCCGCCCGGTGGGCGCCCACCGCGCCTCGTCCTCGGCCACCGTACGGGTCGACCTCGGCCCCGAGCTGTCCGAGCGGCTGCGCGGCACCGCCCGGCAGGCCGGGCTGACCGTCAACACCGTGCTCCAGGGCGCCTGGGCGCTGCTGCTCTCCCGCTACGGCGGCGGCGAGGACGTGGTGTTCGGCACCATCGTCTCCGGCCGGCCCGCCGAACTCCCCGGCGTCACCTCGATGGTGGGCCTGTTCATCAACGCCCTGCCCACCCGGGTGCGGATCGACGGCCGGCGCCCGCTGCTGGAGTGGCTGCGGGACGTCCAGGACCACCAGTCCGAGGCCCGGCGGCACGACGCCGTCTCGCTCGCCCAGCTCCAGGGCTGGAGCGAACTGCCCGGCGGCACCGCCCTGTTCGACAGCATCGTGGTCTTCGAGAACTACCCCTTCGACGCGCAGGCGCTGACCCGGCACGGCCTCGGTGTGGAGACCGAGCACGTGCTGGAGCCGACCAGCTACCCGCTCAGCGTGGTGGTGGCCCCCGGCGAGTCCATCGAGATCAGCCTGGACCACGACCCGGCCGCCTTCGACGCCGCCACCGTCGAACGGCTCGGGGCGAGCCTGCGCACCCTGCTCGCCGGGATGGCGGCCGGCCTGGACCGGCCGACGGGCGACCTGCCGCTGCTGGCGGCGGCCGAGGGGCGCGCACTGCTGGAGCGCCTCGGCGGGGCGGTGCACGAGGCGCCCGACGACACCGTGCCCCCGGCCTTCGCCACCGTGCCCGCGGCCTTCGCCCGGCAGGCCGCCCGCACCCCCGACGCCCCGGCGGTCCGCGCCGGGGACGAGCAGCTGACCTACCGGGAGCTGGACGAGCGCTCCAACCGGCTGGCCCGGCTGCTGATCGCGGCCGGGGCCGGCCCCGAGCGGTTCGTCGCGCTCGCCCTGCCCCGCACCGTCGACCTGGCGGTGGCGCTGCTCGCGGTGCTCAAGAGCGGCGCCGGCTACCTGCCGGTCGACCCCGGGTACCCGGCCGAGCGGATCGCCTACCTCTTCGAGGACGTCCGGCCGGACGCCGTGGTCACAGCCGCCGCCACCGGGCAGCGGCTGCCCGACGGCCCGTACACCCGGATCGTGCTGGACGACCCGGCCTGCCGGGAGCAGCTGGCCGCCGCCCGCCCCGACGCCGTGCGCGAGGAGGAGCGGCACGGCGCCCTGCTCCCGGAGCACCCCGCGTACGTCATCCACACCTCCGGCTCCACCGGCCGCCCCAAGGGTGTGGTGGTCGCCCACGCCTCGGTGCTCGCGCTGACCGACTGGGCCGCCGCCGAGTTCGGCGACCACGGCCTGGACCACGTGGTCGCCGCCACCTCGCTCAACTTCGACGTGTCGGTGTTCGAGATCTTCGCGCCGCTGCTCTCCGGCGGCCGGGTGGAACTCCTGCGCGACCTGCTGGCCCTGGCCGAGCGCCCCGCGGACGCCGGCCCCTGGCGGGCCGGGCTGCTCAGCGCGGTGCCCTCCGCGCTCGGCGGGCTGCTCGCCGACGGCGCCGTGCGGCTCGGCGCCGACACCGTGGTGCTGGCCGGCGAGGGCCTGCCCGCCCGCACCGTGCGCCAGGTCCGCGCGGCCGTCCCCGGCTGCCGGGTGCTGAACGTCTACGGCCCCACCGAGGCCACCGTGGTCGCCAGCTGGACCGGCCCGCTCGCCCCCGGCACCGGCGGGCCCGCGATCGGCCGCCCCAGCGGCGCCACCCGCGCGTACGTCCTGGACACCGCCCTGCGGCCGGTGCCGCCCGGCGTCACCGGCGAGCTCTACCTGGCCGGCCCCGGCCTCGCCCGCGGCTACCTCGGCCGCCCCGGCCTCACCGCCCAGCGCTTCCTGCCCGACCCGTACGGCC
>NZ_JBEXJK010000667.1:0-2644 GCF_040609095.1 Kitasatospora sp. NPDC004799 | reverse complement strand
CCTGGCCTCCGGCGGGCTCGGCGCGCGCGGCTACCGGGTGCTGGTGGTCGGGCTCGCCATGTCGGCGCTCGCCTCGGCCGTCATCCAGGTCGCGACGTCCCCGTCCGTGCCGGCACCGGGGCCCGACCCCGCGCCGCCCGGCCGCCTCGGCGGCACCCCGGTGACCCCGCCCGCCGGAGCGGTGGAGATCAGGAACGGCCACAGCCTGCAGTGCGTGGCCACCCCCGGCGGCAGCCGGGAGGAGGGCCAGCAGGTCCAGCAGTACCCCTGCGGGGACTACCCCGACCACTTCTGGGAGGCCCGGAAGGCCTACACGGACGCCGAGGGCGACACGTACTACCGGGTCGTCAGCTACAACAGCGCCCTGTGCCTGTCCGTGCGGGACTCCAGCACCGCCGCCACCGCCCAGGTCGTCCAGTCCGCGTGCGGCGACGGCCCCGCACAGGCCTGGAAGATCGAGAAGTGGCCGAACGGCATCCGCCTCGTCAACGGCAACAGCCGCCAGTGCCTGGCCGTCGCCTACGGCAGCAACGCCCCGCAGGCCCCGCTGATGCAGTACCCGTGCGGCGACTACCCGGACCACTACTGGGCCTACGGCCCGCGCCGGTAGCCCCCCGCTCCCCGCGTTGTCCGCGGACGCGCCGGATTGTCCGCCGCCCACCTGGCCCGCGGCCGGGTTCCCGTTGCTGGACAATCCGCGCCCGCCGCACGGTCGGATCTCCACCGGTCGACAGCCCGGACGGCTCTCGACCACCCCCGGAGAAAGGGACCGCCATGCGTCTCAGGAAGATCGCGGCCGCCGGCCTGCTGGCCCTGACCGTCACCGCCGTCGGCGCCGGCACGGCCGACGCGCAGACCTACGTCATCAAGGGCGCCTACGGCTACTACGACGGCAACAAGCACATGTTCGGCATCGGCGACACCGAGCCCGACGGCGAGTACCCGTACGTGCAGTGGAGCGTCAACGGCGTCAGCCAGAGCTCCCTGCCCAACTACAACGGCAACGGCTCCTGGCGGGACTACTACCTGCCGTCCGGCCAGTGGGGGCAGTCCTTGGCCTGGCGGATCTGCCGCTCCGGCGGCGGTGGCTGCTCGCCCTGGCTGTACGAGACCTCCTGACCCGGCTCCTCGACCCCCGTCCCGCCGCTGCCACCGCGCAGCGGCGGGACGGGCCCGTCCGCGCGACGGGGGCGCAGGACGGCTCTGCCCGTGGCGAATCTGCGGCGGGCAGAGGGATGGCCCCCGGGGGCGTCGGCGGGCCGAGAGTGGAGGGGACGGCAACTCCCCGGCCCCGCAAGGAGCGCAGATGACCCCCTTCACCCCGACCCCGCCCCGCGCGGCGCAGGGCGACACCCCGCCCAGCGCCTTCGACGACCACCTCGCCGCGCAGCTGCTCGCCCAGCGGATCGTCCTGCTCGGCACCCAGGTCGACGACGTGTCGGCCAACCGGGTGTGCGCGCAGCTGCTGCTGCTGTCGGCGGAGGACCCGCGCACCGACATCGCCCTGTACATCAACAGCCCCGGCGGCTCGGTCACCGCGGGCCTCGCGATCTACGACACCATGCGGCTGATCCCGAACGACGTCTCGACGCTGGCGATGGGCTTCGCCGCCAGCATGGGCCAGTTCCTGCTCACCGTGGGCGCACCCGGCAAGCGGTTCGCGCTGCCGAACGCGCGGATCATGATGCACCAGCCCTCGGCGGGCATCGGCGGCACCACCGCGGACATCGAGATCCAGGCGGAGAACCTCCAGTTCACCAAGCGGGCCATCGAGCGGATCACCGCCGAGCACACCGGGCAGAGCGAGCAGACCATCGCGGCCGACGGCGACCGGGACCGCTGGTTCACTGCCGAACAGGCCCGGGAGTACGGGCTGGTGGACCGGGTGGTGGAGTCGGTCGCCGACATCCGCCCGGCCGCCTCCCGCCGACGGATCGGACTCTGACATGGGCTCGTACCCGGTTCCCTACGTCATCGAGCGCACCGCGCAGGGCGAGCGCACCTACGACGTGTTCAGCCGGCTGCTGAACGAGCGGATCATCTTCCTCGGCACCGAGATCGACGACGGCGTCGCCAACGTGGTCATCGCCCAGCTCCTGCACCTGGAGTCGGAGAACCCGGAACGCGAGATCTCGATCTACCTCAACTCGCCCGGCGGATCGTTCACCTCGCTGATGGCGATCTACGACACCATGACCTTCGTGCAGGCGCCGATCTCCACCTTCTGCGTCGGCCAGGCGGCCTCCACGGCGGCGGTGCTGCTGGCCGGCGGGGACCCCGGACGGCGGTTCGTGCTCCGGCACGCCCGGGTGCTGCTCGGCCAGCCGGCCAGCGGCGGGCGGCAGGGGACGGTCTCCGACCTCAGCCTCGCGGCCAAGGAGATGGTCCGCATCCGCTCCCAGGTCGAGGAGGTCCTGGCCCGGCACACCCGCCACGACCCGGCGACGCTGCGCGCCGACATGGACCGGGACAAGGTGCTCACCGCCGAGGAGGCCGTCGCCTACGGCATCGCCGACCAGGTGCTGAGCCGGCGGCTGCCCTTCGGCTGAACCCTGGACCCGACCCCGCCCGGGGGGGGGGGGGGGGGCCCCCCCCCCCCGGCCCCCCCCCCCCCCCCCCCGGGGGGCCCGGCCGGGCCCGCGGA
>NZ_JBEXJK010000666.1:0-2668 GCF_040609095.1 Kitasatospora sp. NPDC004799 | reverse complement strand
GGCTGCGCGGGCAGCACCGCGGTCGCGGCGGCCGCGGACTCCTCCGCCCGCTCCTCGGGGGCCGCCTCGGCCGCCAACGCCCAGTTCACGGCCGGGAGGCGGAAGCCGCCCGACCTCCGCTCCGGCTCGCCGCGCTGCTCCTCGCCCACCATGCATCCCCTGCGTTCGACGACACTCCTGTGGGGAGGTACGGACGGCGTGGCCGAACCGGTTCAGCCGGATCGGCGGGTTCTCAGGACCCGACCGTCCAGACCGGCTCCTCGGCCGCCTCCGGCGGGGCCAGCACGAAGTCCACGGCCTGTTCCAGCACCTCCGCCGACGGCTCCTCCCACGGCCCGTCACCCTGCTCGCGGACGTGGGCGAGCAGGTCGGGCTCGGGCGCCAGCCCGTACTCGTCCAGGTAGTACGTCACGGTGTCGGTCCAGATCCACCGGCCGTCGGTGCGGAAGCCCATCGGCACGACGCCGCGCCGGCCCGGGTCCACCACGTCGTCCATCAGCATCGGCGTCAGCAGCACCGGCGCCCCGGCCCGCAGGTACCGGGCGACGGCCTCGCGCTCCGCCCCCGCCGCCAGCCGCGGCCGGTCCGGCGCGAACCCGGGCCCGGTCACCGGGTCCACCACGTCGAACACCGCCGCCAGCCGGAAGCCGCCCCGCACCGTCTCGCCCATCCCCGTACTCCTCCTGCCGACCGCGTCCCTACGTTCCGTCCGACGGACGGCCACCTCCCCGCGGTTCACCGGAACACCCGGGTGCCACCCGTCGGCGGTCGCCGGGAGGCTCCACCGCACGGCGCGAAGCACGGCCGGAAGGCTTCCGGCCGTGCTTCGCGCGGGACTTCCGGCAGAGCTACCAGATGCGCTTCGAGACCGCCGCGTTGTCGGGGAACAGGCCGCTCCTGGCGCCGTTCCACCGGATCGTGATCGTCCACGAGAGGGACCCCAGGGGTGTCGGGAACACCGCCGGTGTCGAGTTCGACGGGGCGAGCGCACCGGCCGGGCGGCGCCAGCCGTCGAAGGTGCTGCCGCCGTCGTTCGACGTGGTCTCCCACACGTACCCGTCGTTGCCGATGCAGGAGATCATGACGCGCTGCTGGTCGGCGTAGCCCGCCTGACCGGGGCCGACCACGGTGGTCTGGTTCCCGAGCCGAGCCGCCCCCACGCCGCTGGCGCACTCGCCACCGCCGTTCACCTCGGACAGGTCCAGGACGGCGCCGGTCGTGGGATTCGTCGTCTCGCGCCACACGCGGTGGTCGGTGCCCGTGAAGAAGCTGCGCAGCACCGATTCGTAGTACCGGGTGCCGTAGACCGCGATCTGGCTGTCACCCTCGATGTCCGTGGCGTTGGTGCCGAGGAGCGCGTGCGAGTCCACCCGCCAGCCGCTGGACGTCAGGGTTCCGTTGTAGTTCCGCAGGAACGTGACGTTGATGCGCCGGTAGGAGTTCGGTGCCTCGATCATGAGGTCCCGGGTGGCCGAGCTGATGGTGAGGATCGGGCTGCCGATCGCGTTGGCGCCGGCCGGGAGCCGCACCCAGTCCGTCCAGGAGTTCAGGGACCCGCTGTTCGCCTGGCTGTACCAGATCTCCCCGTCCGTGCCCCGGATGACGACCATCGCGCGCCCCGGCGGGAACTCGACGATGCGCGGCGGCGACGTGGTCCGGGAGGCGTTGTTCCCGCCGAGCGGGTGCCAGCTCCCGCCGTTGTAGCGGAACCAGATGTTGTTGTCCGTGCCCCGGGCGACGTCGTACGTGGCACCGCTGATCGTCACCGAGTACACCGCCGACAGCACCCGTGACTGGCCTCCGTCGAGACTGATCCACTCCGTCTCCGCGGCCTGCGCCGGACCGGGCGTGCCGGCCAGGACCAGGACCACCCCGGCGAACGCGGCCAGCACCGCGCGCCAGCCGCGGACCATACGCTGACGAACCAAGGACACAACGACCTCCCTGCCGTTTACCTACGACGTCCGACGTTCCGTACGTGGCGTTCGACGTTCCGTACGGAGCGTTCACGTCAGGAGTCTCGTCCGTCGCGGTCACGGTGGTTGCCAGTGCGCGCACTGGCTGATGCCCGCCAGCGCACCGGGCCGTGCCGCCTCCTCGCCGCGCCGCGCGCACCGACCGACGAGGCGTCAGTCCCCGTCGTCCCTAGGGTCACCCGGTGCCGGAGTCGGCGCCGAGGGCGAGGGTGTAGCGGGCGGGGTCGGCGGGGCGGACGCGGTCGGCGGGGGCGACGGCGTCGCGGCGGGCGAGCCAGGTGCGCAGCCGGTCGGGGCCCGGGCGGACGCCGCCGATCTCGTGCAGCAGCACCCGGGCCGGACGGCCCTCCTCCGGGTCGGCCGGCTCGACCTCGACCACCTCGAACTCGGTGCCCGGGGCGAAGATCACCGTCGGCTGCTCGCCCGGCTCGCCGAAGGCGGAGCTGCGGCGGCCGCCCACGGACCAGATGGCGAACTCGATCCCGACGTCCTCGCCCAGGTCCGCCCCGGGCGCCGCCAGGCCCGTCACCGGGGCCCGCTCGGTCAGCACCGTGCCCGGGGCGTACCCGGCGAGGTCGCAGTCCTGGGCCGGGCCCGCGACCAGCACGCCGCCGTAGTGGCTGGGCAGCCGCCGCAGGCCGGCGGCTAGGCAGCGCAGGAACGGGGCGAAGGGGCCGGGCGCGCCGGACCGG
>NZ_JBEXJK010000665.1:0-2669 GCF_040609095.1 Kitasatospora sp. NPDC004799 | reverse complement strand
GATCCTGATGGCGATCGTCGGGGTGTGGCTGGAGCACACCTGGATCAGGCCGGACCGGAAGAAGCGCATCTTCCTGGTCGAGGAGGCCTGGCACACCCGGCCGGGGCGCCCGGAAGGGAACCACCGCCATGACCACCGCGACCTCGCCCACCCGGCGGAACGCCGCCGCCCCGAGCACCGAAAGCCCGGCCGCCTCGGCCCTGCCCGCCCTGCCCGCGCTGATCGCCCGGCAGGCCGAGCTGCGGCCCGACGCGCTCGCCGTGACCGACGGCTCCACCGTCCTGACCTACCGCGAACTGGTCGACGCCGCAGGCCGGTTGGCCGCCGTCCTGGCCGCCCGGGGGATCGGCCCCGGCAGCGCCGTCGGCCTGCTGTGCGCCCGCTCCACCCGGCTCGTCGTCGCCCAGCTCGCCGTCTGGCGGGCCGGCGCCCTGGTCGTCCCGATCGACCCGGCCTACCCGCGCCCGCGGATCGCCGAGATGACCGCCGACGCGGACGCCCGGCTCGTCCTCGGCGACAAGGCGCTGCTCGCCGAGGCCGGGCTCCCCGAGGAGCGCACCCTGGTGCTCACCGAGCGCGGCACCGAGGCCACCGACGGCACCGCGCCCGACGCCGCCGACCCGGCCGCGCCCGCCCTGCTCTACTACACCTCCGGCTCCACCGGCCGCCCCAAGGGCGTCCTCGTCCCGCACAGCGCCGTCGCCGACCTGGTCACCGCCGAGGACGCGATCGCCCTCGGCCCGCGCGACCGGGTGCTCTTCCACTCCACCGTCTCCTTCGACGCCGCCACCTTCGAGCTGTGGGCCCCGCTCGCCCGCGGCGCCGCCGTGGCCGTCTCGCCGAGCGAGCGGCCCAGTGCCGAGGACCTGGTCCGCGACGTCGAGCGCTTCGGCGTCACCACCGTGTTCCTCACCACCGCCCTCTTCCACCACCTGGCGGCCCGCCGCTCCCGGGTCTTCGGCGTCCTGCGCACCCTGGCCGTCGGCGGCGAGGCGGTCTCCGCCGAGCACGCGGGCGCGGTCCTGCGGGCCTTCCCCTGGCTCGAACTGGTCAACGTCTACGGGCCGACCGAGGCCACCACCTTCACCACCCTGCACCGGGTCACCCAGGCCGACTGCGCCGGCTCGGTGCCGATCGGCCGGACCTTCGGCGGCGCCCGCGGGTACGTCCTGGACGAGGGGCTCGCGCCGGTGGCGCCGGGCGGCGTCGGCGAACTCTGGATCGCCGGCGCCCGGCTGGCCCTCGGCTACCTCGGCCGGCCGGAGCTGACCGCCGAGCGCTTCCGCGAACTGCCGGGCATCGGACGCGCCTACCGCACCGGCGACCGGGTCCGCGAGCTGCCGGACGGCTCCCTGGAGTACCACGGGCGCACCGACGACCAGGTCAAGGTCCGCGGCTTCCGGATCGAGCCGGGCGAGGTCGAGCACGCGCTGCTCCGGCTGCCCGAGGTCGCCGAGGCGGCGGTCGTGGTCCGCCGGGCCGGCCAGGCCGACGCCGCGCTCACCGCCTGCCTGGTGCTCGCCGAGGGCGCCCGCCCGGCCGTCGAGGCGCTGCGCGCCCGGCTGGCCGAGCAGCTGCCCGCCCACCTGGTGCCCACCGCCTGGACCGTCCTCGCCGCGCTGCCGCTGACCGGCAGCGGAAAGGTGGACCGGAAGGCGCTGGCCGCCGACGGGGCGACCGCGGCGCAGCCGTCCGCCGCCGCCGCGCTCGGCCCGATCCAGCAGGTCGTCGCCGAGGCGTGGAGCCGGGCCCTGGAACGCCCGATCACCGACCCGGACGCCGACTTCCTCGCCGAGGGCGGGCACTCGCTGCTCGCCATGTGGGTGGTGGACGACCTGCGCGAGGACCTCGGGGTCGAGCTGTCGCTCGCCGAGTTCCTCGACCACCCGACCGTCGCCGCCCAGGCGGAGCTGCTGGAACGCGCCCTGCTGGCCGCCGACGACACCCCCGGAGCCGACCGATGAGCACCGTCGACCAGACCGACCTGCTGCGCCGCGCCCGCAGCCGCCGCGCCGCCGTGACCACCCCGCCGCCGCCCGCCGCCCCCGTGGAGCCGACCGACCCGGCCCCGCTCTCGCACGCCCAGCAGCGGATGTGGCTGATGGAGCACCTCGGCCAGGGCGGCGCGCTCTACAACGTGCCGCTCGCCACCCGGCTGCGCGGACCGCTCGACCGGGCCGCCCTCGCCGCCGCGCTCACCGGCCTGACCGAGCGGCACGCCGTCATGCGCACCCGGTACCCGCGCCGCGGCGAGCAGCCGTACCAGCGGATCGACCCGGTCACCCCGGTGCCGCTGCCGGTGCTGGACGCCACCGGCCCGGAGCAGCTCGCCGTCGAGGCCGCCCGCCCGTTCGACCTCGCCACCGGTCCGGTGCTGCGCGCCCTGCTGCTGCGGCACGGGCCGGAGGACCACACCCTGGTGCTGACGATCCATCACATCGCCGTCGACGGCGGTTCGTTGCCGGTCCTGTCCGCCGACCTCGCCGCCCTCTACCTTGCCGAACGGGACGGTACGGCAGCCCGACTCCCGCAGCCGGGGCCTTCGTACGCCGAGTACGCCCGCCAGGAGCGCGCCCGGGAGGAGGAGTTGACGGCCGCCGCCGACGCCCTCGCCGCCCAAGTCGTCACCCGTGACCGCATGGCACGTCGTGAAGCCCATGCTCTCCGCC
>NZ_JBEXJK010000664.1:0-2673 GCF_040609095.1 Kitasatospora sp. NPDC004799 | reverse complement strand
CCGACACCGTTCGCCCGGGCCCGGTCAGCGGCCGTTCCCCGGGGGCCGGTCAGCAGCCGTTCCCCGGGGCCCGGTCAGTGGCCGGAGTGGTGGACGATCCGGTAGGTGTCCCGGTCGAGTTCGGTGACCTGGACCGCGACGGCGGCGGGCCGGCCGATCCGGGCGCGCACGGCGGCGAGCACCCGGGCCGTCAGGTCGGCGCGCTGCTCGGTGCTGCGGCCGGCCAGGATCTTCACCTCGACCAGGACCAGGGCCTCGCCGCTCGCCCCGTCGCCGACGTGGTAACCGCCGGCCGGGCGGAAGAGGGTCTTGCAGTCCGCCACCGTGGTGTCGATCGCCTCGGTGATCGCCTGGTGGACCTCGGCGGCCAGGGCCGCCCGGTCGAAGTCGAGCTCGGCCGAGTGGTCGACCAGGATCTGCGGCACGGTTACCTCCAGGAGTCGTTGCCGGACGACCGCCGACGCTACCGGACCCGCCCGGGGCGCCGGGGCCGGTCCCCCGAACCGGCGGCCGGCCCCGTAACCGGCGGCCGGCCCCCGAACCGAGGGCCGGACCGGCCTCAGCCGCGCGGCAGCACCAGCGACTGCACCGACGGGAGCCTGCGCCAGTCGCTGGAGACGATGCTCGCGTGCGCCTTCGCCAGCTGCTCGGTGCGGGCCCGCGCCTGATCGGCCGTCGGGTCGGTGCCGCTGATCGCCGGGGCGACCAGGTGGGAGTCCGTCATCACCAGCAGGTAGTGGGCGGCGTCGTACCAGGCGGTGTCGATCGTGGTGACGTAGGTGGAGGCGTCGCCGTCGAAGACCACGAACCAGGGCCGGATCGAGGCGTCCGCGCCGGTGTACCGGGCGCGCGGGTCGCCGGTGGCGGCGCCGAGCACGGACGGGAACACCTGCGCCTGGCCGATCCGGCCGGCCGCCGCCAGGTCGCGCAGGTGCCGGCCCTGCTCGACGTCGGTGTGCAGGGTGTCGAAGGGGTTGTCCAGCTCGACCGTGCCCGGGATCGCGTACAGCAGCACCCGCCCGGCCAGCGCCGACCGGCTCGGCCAGTTGCCCGCCCGCACCGCCTCGTCGACGCTCGCGTAGGAGCCGCCGCCGGGCTTGGCCAGCAGGTCGGCCGGGCGCAGCACGGCGGAGCCGAGGTGCTGGGCGATCAGGGCGTCCAGCTGGTCCGGGCCCATCCCGAGGTTGGCCGAGTAGCCGGGCTTGAGCTCCAGCTTGACCACCAGCGGCCCGGCGCCCGGGTGCGCGGCGAGCCAGACCCGGACGTCGTCCAGGCAGCCGGCCAGGTCCTGGTCGGTGCTGCCGCCGTAGAGCTGCGCGGGGGTGCTCGCGGCCGTGCAGTTGTTGGAGTTTCCGACCGGGTTGGAGTGGCTGACCTGCCACTTCTTGGTCACGACGTTCGGCCAGAGGTCCAGCTCGATCATCCCGGTGCCGGTGTCCAGGCCCTGGGCGAGGTACGGGAAGGCGGCCGGGTCGTAGGTGTTGTGGAGTCCGACGGTGGTCGCGGAGCCGAACGGCAGGTCGCCCGGGGCGCCGGTGGTGGCGTCCGCCGGGGCGGTCGGGACCAGCGCCGTCGCGGCGGCGAGCAGGCCGGCGGCCAGGAATCCGGTCAGGGTGCGGCGTACGGTCATCGGAACGGTCCCCCCAAGTCGTGGGATGCCGGCCGCCCTGCTCCCGGGCAGCCTGACGAAGCATCGCCCGCCCGGGCGTGCTCAGGATGAAGAAGGCACGACAATAGCGTGACGACCGCACCGCATCTCCCCCGCTCCCCTCCCCTTCCTCCACCCGCTCCCCACCCGCCGCACCCGCCACAGGTCCGCCCCGCCGCGCCCGCCACGCCCGGGGGCGGTGACGGAGCGTCAGGGCGCCGGTCCCCCGGGTTAGCGTGGCCCGCGAGCGGGGTGCGGGCGGTCCGCACCCGAGACACCCGTGCGGCGCCGCGCGGCGGAGGAAGCCATGTCCCTGGTCCGGGTCCACAACTTCTCGATCTCCCTGGACGGCTACGGCACGGGCGAGGGCCAGAGCCTCGACGAGCCGTTCGGCCACGCCGCCCACCGGCTGCACAGCTGGTTCTTCGGCACCCGGACGTTCCGGCGGATGCAGGGCAAGGAGGGCGGCGACACCGGGGTGGACGACGCGATGGCCCGCACCTGGGGCGACGGCATCGGCGCGGAGATCATGGGCCGCAACAAGTTCGGCCCGCAGCGCGGCCCCTGGACGGACGAGGACTGGCGGGGCTGGTGGGGGCCGAACCCGCCGTTCCACACCCCGGTCTTCGTGCTCACCCACCACCCGCGCCCCTCGCTGGAGATGGAGGGCGGGACGGTCTTCCACTTCGTCGACGCCTCCCCCGAGGAGGCGCTGCGCCGGGCCCGGGAGGCGGCCGGCGGCCTGGACGTGCGGATCGGCGGCGGCCCGAGCACCGTCCGGGCCTTCCTCGCCGCCGATCTGATCGACCACCTGCACGTGGTCGTGGTGCCGCTGCTGCTCGGCCGGGGCGAGCGGCTCTGGGACGGGCTCGAAGGGCTGGAGCAGCGCTTCCGCATCGAGGCGGTGACCGGCCCGAGCGGCGTCACCCACCTCACCTTCACCCGGCCGTAGCCGGCCCGGCGCAACAGGCAGGCACGACGGCGGCCTCCCCGCGGGGGCGGGGCGGCCGCCGGCGGGGCGGCGC
>NZ_JBEXJK010000663.1:0-2673 GCF_040609095.1 Kitasatospora sp. NPDC004799 | reverse complement strand
CGGTGATCACGACAGCCTGCTGCTGCCGCTGCTGGGCGCCGGCGGTCCCGGCGCCGCCGTCCTGCTGACGCTCTGGGGCGTGGCGTACGGCGCCGTCCCGGTCTGCTCGCTCAGCTGGTTCCTCGCCGCGGCCCCGCACGCCCCGGAGGGCGCCGGCGTGGTGTTCACCTCGGCGTTCCAGGCCAGCTTCTCGATCGGCGCGCTGACCGGCGGCCTGGTGGTGGACCACTCCTCCCCCGCCACCGTCATGACGCTCGGCGGGGCGGTCGCCCTGCTCGCCGCGGCCACGGTGTGGCGGTACGGCCACCGGGTCCGTCCGGAGCCGACGCCGTGACACCGGCCCCGCCCCGACTCCGGCGTCGCGCTGACACCGGCGTCGCGCTGACACCGGCCCCGCCCTGACACCGTCGCCGCCGGAGAGCTGCCGCCGCACCCTGGCCGTCCGGTCCGGTCGGTGGTGAGAATGCCGGGGTGCCGTTCGGGACCGTCCCGGCGGCCCGAGGCTGAGGGGCGGTCAGCGGATGGGCGATCAGCGGACGGACGGCGGAGGGGCGGGCCAGCCGTTCCAGGGCCGGTTCGGCGACTACCAGAACGAGATCCACCTGCGCGGGCTCGGCGGCGTGCTGCCGACCATGCCGATGACCTTCGCCGAACTCGAGGCCCGGGCGGGCACCGCGCTGCCGCCCTCGGTGCTCTCCTACGTCGCGGGCGGGGCGGGCGACGAGTCGACCCAGCGGGCGAACGTCGCCGCCTTCGAACGGTGGGGCCTGGTCCCGAGGATGATGGTCGGCGCCAGCACCCGGGACCTGTCGGTGGAGCTGTTCGGCCTGCGCTTGCCGAGCCCGCTGTTCATGGCGCCGATCGGCGTGATCGGCCTGTGCGCCCAGGACGGCCACGGGGACCTGGCCACCGCCCGGGCCGCCGCCCGCACCGGTGTGCCGATGGTCGCCTCCACCCTGACGGTCGATCCGCTGGAGCGGGTGGCCGCCGAGTTCGGCGACACCCCCGGCCTCTTCCAGCTCTACACCCCCACCGACCGGGCCCTGGCCGAGAGCCTGGTGCACCGGGCGGAGGCCGCGGGCTACCGGGGCATCGTCGTCACCCTGGACACCTGGGTCACCGGCTGGCGTCCGCGCGACCTGGCCACCGCCAACTTCCCGCAGCTGCGCGGCCACTGCCTGGCCAACTACACCTCCGACCCGGTGTTCCGCGCCCGCCTCGCCAAGGCGCCGGAGGAGGACGTCCAGGCGACCGTCCTGGAGTGGGCCGGTGTCTTCGGCAACCCGCTGACCTGGGACGACCTGCCCTGGCTGCGCTCGCTCACCGACCTGCCGATCGTCCTCAAGGGCATCTGCCACCCCGAGGACGTCCGCCGCGCCAGGGACGGCGGCGTCGACGGCGTCTACTGCTCCAACCACGGCGGCCGCCAGGCCAACGGCGGCCTGGCCGCCCTGGACCTGCTCCCCGACGTGGTCGCCGCCGCCGACGGCCTGCCCGTCCTCTTCGACTCCGGGATCCGCTCGGGCACCGACGTCGTCAAGGCGCTCGCCCTCGGCGCCACCGCCGTCGGCGTGGGCCGGCCGTACGCCTACGGCCTGGCCCTGGAGGGTACCGAGGGCGTCGTCCACGTGCTGCGCTCCCTGCTCGCCGAGGCCGACCTCCTGATGGCCGTCGACGGCTATCCCACCCTCGCCTCGCTCCGGGCGGGCGGCGCGCTGCGCCGGACCTGACCCGAAATCAGGTCACGGTGTCCACCGGGGGACCGGTGGGGCTTGCCGGGACATTCGGGACGGCTCTACGCTCGAACGGCACAAATCGGGTCCGTACGTTCCCGCCCGCTGGGAGGTCCGCCATCATCCGCGTCCTGCTGACCGCCTTCGAGCCGTTCGGCCGCGATCCCCTGAATTCGTCCCTGGAGGCGGGCCGGCTGGTCGTCGCCGGTCCGCCGGCCGGGGTGGCGCTGGAGTTCGCCGAGCTGCCCTGGGCGTTCGGCGACTCGATCGCCGAACTGCGCCGGGCGGTGGCCCAGGTCGAGCCGGACCTGGTGATCGCCACGGGCCAGGGCGGCAACCGTCCGGACATCACGGTCGAGCGGGTGGCGATCAACCTCGACGACGCCGTCCGGGCTCCCGACCGGAAGGGCCACCAGCCCGTCGACCAGCCGGTCGTGCCGGACGGCCCGGCCGCGTACTTCTCCACCCTGCCGGTCAAGGCCTGCGTGGAGGCGGTCCAGCTGGCCGGGATTCCGGCCACCGTGTCGCACACCGCCGGGACCCACCTCTGCAACCACGTCTTCTACGGGCTGGCGCACCTGATCGCCACCGAACGCCCGGAACTGCGCGGCGGGTTCGCGCACCTGCCGTACCTGCCGAGCCAGACGTCCGGCCAGGAGAAGAGCGCGTCGATGTCGGCGGAGACGGCGGCCGAGGGGGTGCGCATCCTGATCCGCAGCACCGTGGCCGCCCTCCACGCGCCGCCCGTCGGGGCGGTGGCCGCACCGCGCCGCCGGAGGTGGCTGTCCCGCCGGAATGGCTGACCGCCGGCCGCGGATCCGTCGTCGTCCCGGAAACGCGAAGAGCCCCCAGCCCGGTTTCCCCGGCTGGGGGTTCTTCTGAAGAATTGTTCGGCGGCGTCCTACTCTCCCACAGGGTCCCCCCTGCAGTACCATCGGCG
>NZ_JBEXJK010000662.1:0-2673 GCF_040609095.1 Kitasatospora sp. NPDC004799 | reverse complement strand
GGCCGCGCTGGCCAAGGGCCGGTTGTCGGTGGCGGCCGGCTGCGTCGGCATCGCCCGGGCCTGCCTGGAGGCGGCTCCTCCCGGCGGGCCGGACCCGTCACGTCAGGTGCGGCGAGGGTCCGTCAGGCCCTCGGCGGTCCGTCGGGGGTCAGCAGGGGCCGTTGTCGGTCCAGACGCCCCACTGGCCGCTCAGGCTCGGGTCGTCGCCCTTGGTCCACCACTTGTTGGTGTAGTAGTGGCCCTTCCACGAGACCTTGGTGCCGCCGGCCGCGTAGGTGGTGTTGGCGTCCCAGCTCGGGGCGGCCGGGCAGGAGCCCGGGGTCCCGGTCGGGGTGCCGGTGGGGGTGCCGGTCGGCGTGCCGGTCGGCGTGCCGGTGGGGGTGTCGGTCGGGGTCGGGGTCGGCGTGCCGGTCGGCGGGGCCGGGCAGGCGGAGGCCGAACCGTTGGTGGCGCTCACCATCTTGTCGAACAGACCGGTCTTGGTCCCCAGGTCGTACAGCGAGAAGGCGAAGGAGCCGCCGAGGCCGTTGCAGTGGGCGTAGTCGATCTTGGCCTGGATCGACTTGGCGTCCTCACCGCTCCAGAAGGTGTTGCCGTCGTAGAAGTACGTGGTCTTCGCCTCGTCGTCCCAGAAGGTCTTGGACGGGTTGTCGACGAAGCCCGCGAGCTCCTTGAACATCTGGATGCCGGGGACGTTGCCGGACATCGCCGCGCCGGCCGCCGGCTGGGTGGCGGGCTGGAACAGGCCGTGCTTGCCGTTGTCCTTCACCCCGGTCCAGCCGCGGTAGTAGAACGGCACACCCATGTTGATCTTGTTGGCGGGGAAGCCGCCCGGGATGCCGTACTCCTTGTCACCGGCGGTCCACGCCTTGATGGCGTTGTCGATCGAGTACTTCCCGTTGCCCGGCTTGGCCGGGGTCGACGGGTCGTTCGGGCCGGAGTACAGCGGCGCCTGGTGGTTGGTCGGCCCCTGCGGGTCCCAACCGCCGTGCATGTCGTAGGTCATGACGTCGAGGAAGGTCAGGTACTGACCGATCTTGTCGGTCTCGACGTTCATGATCTTGTCCTGGCCGGCGCCGACCGCCGCCGACAGGGCGTAGGTCTTGCCGTCGGTCTTGCCCTGCGCGTCCAGCTGGGTGCGGAACTCCTTCAGCAGCGCGGTGAAGTTCTGCTTGTCCGCCGGGCTGGAGATGTTGCCGGTGTGACCGCCGCCGCCCGGGTACTCCCAGTCGAGGTCGACGCCGTCGAAGATGCCGGCCGCCGTGCCCGGGCCGCCGTAGCCGGCCTCGGTGGGCAGGTTGCCCTTGATGAACATGTCGATGCAGGACGACACCAGGTGCTTGCGCGAGGCGTCCGTGGCGGCGGCCGGCGAGAAGTACTTGGAGTAGGTCCAACCGCCCAGCGAGATCAGGATCTTGAGGTTGGGGTTCTTCGCCTTCAGCTTCTTCAGCTGGTTGAAGTTGCCCGCGATCGGCTGGTTCCAGACGTCGCCGACGCCGTCGACCGAGATGTCCGCGCCGAAGCTCTTCTGGTAGTCGGCGAACGCGTCGCCCGCGCCGTCACCGGCGTTGGGGTTGTTGTCGTTCGTGTCCGCGGCCTTGGTGGCCTCGAAACACCCGAGGTCGGTCGGGTGGATGTTGGCGAAGGAGTAGATCAGGTAGTCCAGGTTCTTGGCGACGCCGGTGTCCTGGATCGTCTTGGGGTAGTACGCGTTCGCGTAGATCGACCACTGGTCGAAGTAGGCGACCTTGATGCCGCCGCTGGTGGCGGGCGCGCCGGTGGAGTTGGTGGTCGCGGCGTTGGCCGCGCCGCCGCCGGACAGCGCGAGGCCGGCGCCGAGCAGCAGGGAGGCGGTGGTGCCGGCCGCGACGGCGGCCAGGCTCTTGGGGCGGCGTCGGCGGCCGTCCTGCGGAGCCGGGGTCCCGGCCCTTTCAATGCGTGAGCGCAGCATGGGTGCGTGACTCCTGGTTGTGGGGGTACCCGCCGGCCCGGGGGCGCGCGTCCGGGGTGGGGCCGGACGACCGGGACATGACAGGCATGGGTGGGGAATCGAGCGGATCAGGCCGTGACGGACTACCGGGATGTGCCGAACCGGCGCCAACGGCACGAGGCCGTTGGCGCCGGTTCAGGGGCTCCCTGCACCTGGGCAATAAAAATGGACTAGACCAACTCACCCGTCAAGGGGTGCTGTTGGGCCTTGAGACCCGCTTAAGGTTCCACCCCCGCACTGAGCTGGGCGGCTGTGCGCCGAGCCGGCACCGAGGTCGGCACCGGAGTCGGCACGGGAGTCAGTAGCGGACGGCGTTGGCCACCTCGGCCCGGACCGTGCCGGAGAGCTCCCGGTTGGCGTGCGCGGTGGCCTCGGCGCTCTGCCCGGCGGCCACGTCCTGGACGGTCACCGCCGTCGCGTCCAGCACCGTGCCGGACTCGTCGGTGAAGTCCAGCTGGATCACGTACCGGTACGACTGCTGGCCGTGGTTGGTAACGGTCAGCGACACCTGCGGCTTGCCGTCCGAACCGGTGGTGACCGCCCCGGCGGTGACGTCCCCCTTGGCGTCCAGCCCGCCCTTGATCCCGGCGACGGCCGAGGAGGCCGCCGACACCGCCGCCGAGGCCTGCGCCTCCGCCGAGGCGATCGCCGACCCCGCGCCGCCGGCCGCCGAGGCCAGCGCC
>NZ_JBEXJK010000661.1:0-2690 GCF_040609095.1 Kitasatospora sp. NPDC004799 | reverse complement strand
TCTCCATCGAGCGGACGACGAGATTCGAACTCGCGACCCTCACCTTGGCAAGGTGGTGTTCTACCTGCTGCCGCTCTACCAGCAGCGGGTGCTCGGCGACGGCCCGCTCGCCGCCGGACTCGGCCAACTCCCGCTCGCCGCCGCCACCATGGCCGGCTCCTGGCTCGCTCCCCGGGCCGCCCGCCGGTTCGGCGCGGCCGCGGTGCCGGCCGTCGCGCTGCTCTCCGAGGCGGCCGGACTGCTCTGGCTCGCCCGGATCACCGCCGACGGCACCTTCGTCACGGACCTCCTCGGCCCGAGCATCGCCGTCGGCCTCGGCCTCGGCGCGGCCTTCGCCCAGCTCACCGGCATCGCCGTGGCCGGCGTCGCACCGGCCGACTCCGGGCTGGCCGGCGGCCTGGTGAACACCAGCCGGCAGCTCGGCGGTGCGGTCGGACTCGCCGTCCTCGGCACCCTCGCGGCCGCCGTCACCGCCGCCGCGCCCGACCGGCCGCCGCTCGACGCCATCACCGCCGGCTACCGCGCCGCCTTCCTCGGCGGCGCGCTCGTCCTGGCCCTCGCGGCCGCCCTCGCCCTGCTCCTGTTCCGCCACCCACGTCCCACCGCCCGTACCGACCACCGAGGAGACCCGTCCATGTCCACCCACACCGTCGACACCACCGCCCCCGTCGTCGTCCGCCTCGCCACCACCGTCGACGCCCCGCCCGCCGTGGTCTGGGCCCTGCACACCGACGTCGAGGGCTGGCCGCGCTGGAACCCCGACATCGAGCAGGCCCGCCTCGACGGCGGCCCGCTCACCGGCCCCGGCGCCTCCTTCACCTGGCGCACCCACGGCCTGGACATCACCTCGACCGTCCGCGAACTCGTCCCCGGCCGCCGGATCGTCTGGGGCGGCCCCGCCAACGGCATCGAAGGGATCCACGTCTGGTCCTTCGAACCCGCCGGGGACGGCCGGGTGACCGTCCGCACGGAGGAGTCCTGGAGCGGACCGGCCGTCGAGGCCATGCCCGAGGCGCTGGAACAGGCGCTGCGCGAGTCGCTGGAGCGCTGGCTGGACCACCTCAAGGCCACCGCGGAGGCCGAGCACCGCGCCGCCGCCACCCGCTGAACCCTCGACACCGACCGCCCGCCGAACCCCGCCGACACCCGACTCGGAAGGACCCCTGCCATGACCGCCGCCTCCACCCCCAAGCCCTACCTGACCGGCCACTACGCCCCCGTCGCCGACGAGCTCACCGCCACCGAACTGCCCGTCGAGGGCCACCTGCCGCCCGAGCTGACCGGCCGGCTGATCCGCAACAGCCACAACCCCAAGCCCGGCATCACCCCCACCCACTGGTTCAAGGGCAGCGGCATGGTGCACGGCATCCGGCTCCGCGACGGCCGGGCCGAGTGGTACCGCAACCGCTGGGTGAAGACCCCCGCCCTCGACGGCGCCCCGTACCTCACCGAGCACGGCCCCGACCTGACCGCCTCCACCGCCGGCACCCACGTCATCGAACACGGCGGCCGGCTGCTCGCCCTCTGCGAGTCCGCCCTCCCCTTCGAGCTGACCGCCGAGCTGGAGACCGTCGGCGCCTACGACTGGAACGGCCGGCTCACCTCCGCGATGACCGCCCACCCCAAGGAGGACCCGGTCACCGGCGAGCTGCACTTCTTCGCCTCCTCGCCGTTCCCGCCCTACCTGATCCACCACGTCTCCTCGCCCGACGGCACCGTGCTCACCAGCCAGGAGGTACCGGGCGCGAGCGCCGCGCTCAAGCACGACTTCGCGATCACCGAGCACCACGTGGTCTTCCTGGAGGGCTCGGTCACCTTCGACCCGGCCGACCACTCCGGCATCCCGTACGGGTGGAACGACGGCCAGGCGGCGCGGCTCGGCGTCATGCCGCGCGGCGCGGGCGGGGCGGACCGGGTCCGCTGGTTCCCGATCGAGGCCGGGTACGCGATGCACCTCGCCAACGCCTACGAGGACGCCGCCGGACGGATCGTCGTCGAGGGCCCGTCGGTCGGCCGGGACGGCTGGCGGCGCTCGTGGAACTGGTGGGTCGGCGCCCCCGACCGCGGCGCCGAGCCCAACTCCGGCTCCCGCGGCCGCCGTTGGGTCGTGGACCTGGCGGCCGGGCGGGTCCACGAGGAGTGGACCGACGACCTCACGGTGGAGTTCCCGACCATCAACGAGGCGTTCCTCGGCCGCGAGCACCGCTACCAGTACGCGCTCTCCTTCCCCGACGACCAGGGCATCGGCAACCACACTCTGGTCAAGTACGACCGGCGCACCGGCGAGCGCCGGCTGCGCCCGGTCGGCACCGGGCAGCTGCCCAGCGAGGCCGTGTTCGTCCCCGCCGACGACCGCCCGGGCACCGACGAGGACGCCGGCTGGCTGCTCACGGTCGTCAGCGACCTGAACCTGAACGCCTCGAAGCTGCTCGTCCTGGACGCCTCCGACCTCACCCTCCCGCCGGTCGCCACCGTCCACCTCCCGCGCCGGGTGCCCGCGATGATCCACGGCTCCTGGATCCCCGACTCCGCCCTCGCGTAACGCCCCCGCGCGCCGGCTCATCGGCCGCGCCCACCGACCGCCCCCGGCCCTGCCTCCCCCGCGCGGCCGGGGGCTCACGTTCGAGCCTTGCACGCACCCACCGCCCCGACGGGCGGGTGTCGTATGTCCGGCGTCCTCGACCTGGTCC
>NZ_JBEXJK010000660.1:0-2725 GCF_040609095.1 Kitasatospora sp. NPDC004799 | reverse complement strand
GGCGCCGGCGGCGACTCCGGCGCCCGCTCGGGCACCGGTTCCGGCGCGGGGGAGGCCCGGCGGTGAGGACCCCCCGGTTCCCCGTGATCGCCGAGATCGCCGCGCCGGACGGGGCCCGGCTCACGGTCCGGGCGCTGGCCCGGCCCGAGCCGGCCGCCCCGGTGGTGATCGTCCTGCCGGCGATGGGCACGGCCGCCCGGCACTACACCCCGCTGGTCCGCGCCCTGCACGCGGCCGGCCTGAGCGTGGCCACCTGCGACCTGCGCGGCCACGGCGAGAGCCGGCCGCAGCCGCGGCGCGGGGTCTCCTTCGGCTTCCGCGAGCTGGTGGAGCACGACTTCGGGGCAGTGCTCGACGCGGTCGCCGAGGCGTTCCCGGACGCGCCGCGGCTGCTGCTCGGGCACAGCCTGGGCGGGCAGCTGGGCCTGGTGCACTGCGGCGCCTACCGGCCCCGGCTGGCCGGCGCGGTGCTGGTGGCGAGCGGCTCGGCCTGGTACCGGACCTTCGGGGTCCGGGCGGGCCTGCGGCGGCTGGCGCTGAGCCAGTTCGCGGTCGTCGCCTCGGCGGTGGCCGGCCACTGGCCGGGCGAGCGGTTCGGCTTCGGCGGCCGCGAGGCGCCCCGGCTGATGCGGGACTGGGCGCGGCAGATGCGCACCGGCCGCTACCGGGTGCGCGGCGCGGTCACCGACTACGAGCGGGCGCTGGCCCGGGTCGACCTGCCGGTGCTGGCGGTGGACGTGCAGGGCGACGAGCTCGCGCCGCCGCGGGCCGTCGACCACCTGTGCGCCAAGCTGCCCGCGGCCCGGGTGGAGCGCTGGAGCTACACCGCCGAGCAGGCGGACGGCCGCCCGCTGGACCACTTCCGCTGGATCCGGCACAACCGCGGGCTGGTGGAGCGGATCGCCCCGTGGATGCTCGCCGCCGCCGAGGCCGCCGCCGAGCGGGCTGCCGCCGAGCAGGCCGGCGAGGGCGTCGGCGAGAGCGCCGCTCCGTACGGCGGTGTCCGTCCGACCGTATGACGATGTGACCGAGCCCGCCCCGAGCCCGCCCGCCCCGCGCCTGCCCCGAGGAGCACCCGCATGCCCGCCGTCCCCGCCCCGTCCGCGAGAAGCACCCAGCCGCCGGACGGCCCCGACCTGCCGCACGGCATCCCCGACCTGCTGGCCGCGACCGCCGCGCGCTGTCCGGACCACCCCGTCCTGCGGCTCGACGAGGAGGTGCTGAGCTTCGCCGACCTGGACGCCCGCAGCGCCCGGGCCGCGCACTGGCTGGCCGCGCTCGGCGTCGCCCCCGGCGACCGGGTGGCCGTCCTGCTGCCCAACGTGCCGGAGTTCGCGGTGCTGTACTACGGCATCCTGCGCGCCGGGGCGGTGGTCGTCCCGATGAACCCGCTGCTGAAGGCCCGGGAGATCGAGCACTGCCTCGCCGACGCCGGGGCCGCCGTGCTGCTCGCCTGGCACGCGGGAGCCGAGCACGCCGTCGAGGCCGCGCGGCGCACCGGCACCCGGCTGGTCGCCGTCGAGCCGGCCGCCCTCGCCGCGACGCTCGCGGAACAGCCGGCCGGGCCGCCGGCGAGCGGCGGGCGCGGGGGCGAGGACACCGCGGTCATCCTCTACACCTCCGGCACCACCGGTGCCCCCAAGGGCGCCGAGCTGACCCACCGCAACCTCGTCTGCAACGTCCGGGCCGGCGTCCAGGTGCTGGGGCTGGTCGAGGGCGACGTGATCTTCGGCGGGCTGCCGCTGTTCCACTCCTTCGGCCAGGTGATCGGCCTCAACTGCGCGGTGTCCGTCGGCGCGTGCCTGACCCTGGTGCCGCGCTTCGACCCGCTCGTCGCGCTCTCGGTGGTCCAGCGCGACCGGGTGAGCGTCTTCCTCGGCGTCCCGACCATGTACACCCTGATGCTCACCCACCCGCGGCGCGGCGAGTACGACGTCTCCTCGCTGCGGGTCTGCCTGTGCGGCGGCGCGCCGATGCCGCCGGAGGTGCTGCGCGGCTTCGAGGCCGACTTCGGCTGCGTGGTGCTGGAGGGCTACGGGCTGTCCGAGTCCTCGCCGCTGGCCTGCGCCAACCGGAGCGACCGGGAGCGGATCGCGGGCACCATCGGCATCCCGATCGAGGGCGTGCGGATGCGGATCGTCGACGAGTCCGGCGCGGAGGTGCCGGACGGCACGGTCGGCGAGGTGGTGATCCGGGGCCACAACGTGATGAAGGGCTACTGGCGCCGGCCCGACACCACCGCGCAGACCGTCCGGGACGGCTGGCTGCACACCGGGGACCTCGGCACCCGCGACGAGCGGGGCGACTTCCGGATCGTCGACCGCCGCAAGGACGTCATCATCCGGGGCGGCTTCAACGTGTACCCGAGGGAGGTGGAGGACGTGCTGTACGAGCACCCGGCGGTGGCCGAGGCCACGGTGATCGGCGTCCCCCACCCCGTCCACGGCCAGGAGGTGGCCGCCGCCGTGGTCCTGCGCGGGGGCGCGTCCGCGACCCCGGAGGAGATCCGCGCCTTCGTCCGGGAGCGGGTCGCGCCGTACAAGTACCCGCGGCTGGTCTGGACGGTGGACGCGCTGCCCAAGGGGCCGACCGGGAAGATCCTCAAGCGTGAGGTCGTGGTGCCCGAGGGGAGTTGAGGCCCAGCCGGACAGGTTCCCGCTCTCGAAGCCGCCGTTGGTGATCAGGTCGGTGTCGGCGGCGTGGGCGCCGGTGCCGCCGGCCAGGA
>NZ_JBEXJK010000659.1:0-2726 GCF_040609095.1 Kitasatospora sp. NPDC004799 | reverse complement strand
CCACACGCCACCACCAGATGACGCGCCAACAACGACCCCAACACCCCCGTACCACCCACCACCAACACCGCACCCTCCGGATCCAACGCCACCGGGGCGCGGAGCTCGGCCGGTGCCGTCCGGGTGAGCCGGGGGGCGAGCAGGGTGCCGTCGCGCAGGGCGAGTTGAGGTTCGCCGCTCGCGAGGGCCGCGGCCAGGACCTCGCGGTCCGGGTCGGCGTCGACGTCCAGGAGGACGAAGCGGTCCGGGTGTTCGGACTGGGCGGAGCGCAGCAGGCCCCACAGGACCGAGGCGGAGAGCGCGCTCACGCCCTCGTCGGGGGTGGTGGCGACGGCCCCGCGGGTGAGCACGACGAGGCGCGAGAGCGCCAACCGCCCCTCGGCCAGCCAGTCCTGCAGCACCTCCAGGACGTGCTGGGCGATGGCGCGGGCCGCGCCGGGCACGTCCTGCTCGTCGCCCTCCGCGCCCAGGCAGGGGAGGATCACGGTGCCGGGCACCTCGGCGGCCCGGGCCAGGGCGGCCGGGTCGGGGTACGCCACGGTGCCGGGCAGGGCGAGCGCGTCGGCGGAGCCGAGCACGCCCCAGGCGTCCTCGGCGGCGGGCCGGGCGGCGTGGCCGCCGAGGGCGGTCCAGTCCAGGTGGAGCAGGTCGTCGCCGACCGGGGCGGGCCGGTCGGCCCGAACCCCGGCCTCGGCCCGGTCCTCGGCCTCGGAGCTCCGGCCCGTCCTCACCTCGGCGATGCTCAGGACGGGTTCGCCCATCGCGTCCACCGCGGACAGGCGCGCGGTGCCGGCCCCCGTGGGCGTCAGCGACACGCGCAGCGCGGTGGCCCCGGTGGCGTACAGCTCGACCCCGGACCAGGAGCGGGGCTCACCGGCTCCGGCGAACGGTCGCAGTGCGGCGGCCAGCAGCACCGGGTGCAGGCCGTACCCGTCGGGGTCGGCGTGGTCCGGGAGTGCCACCTCGGCCCGGACGACGTCCTGGTCCGGGCTCACGGCGGTGGCGGCGGCCGGGAGCGCCCCGGCGCCGACCGGGGTCTCGGTCAGTTCCCCGGTGGCGTGCCGGATCCAGTCTCCGGAGGCCCGCGAGAAGACGGCGAGGGAGCAGCGGCCGCGGTCCAGCGCGTCGATCACGACCCGTACGTCGGTCGTGGCCCGCCCGAGGCTCAGGGGCGTCTCGACGGTCAGCCGCTCCAGCCGGTCGCACCCGGCCCGGTCGGCCGCGGCCAGCGCCAGTTCGAGCAGCACGGCGTCCGGAACGTCCGCGGCCCAGGGGTGGGTCGTGGGCGAGAGGCGGCCGGTGAACACCCAGCCCTGCCCGTCGGGCCGCTCGACCGCCGCGCCCAGCAGCGGGTGCCCCACCGTCTCCAGGCCGGCCGACGCCACGTCCGCGACGGCGGTGTCCTCCTGCAGCCAGTAGGACCGGCGCTGGAAGGCGTACGTCGGCAGCTCCACCGGCCGCGCCCCGGCGAAGAGCGGGGACCAGTCGACGGGCAGCCCGCCGGTGTGGAGGCGGGCCGCGTTCGTGAGGATCTGCCGTACGGCCCCGTGGTCACGGCGCAGGGAGCCCACGACGACCCGCTCGCCGCCGAGGGTCTCCTCGATGCCGGCGGTCAGGACGGGATGCGGGCTGGACTCCACGACGAACCCGTGGCCGGCGTCGGCCGCGGCCTGGACGGCCTCCTGGAACCGGATGGGCCGTCGGAGGTTCTCGTACCAGTAGCCGGCGTCCAGCCCCGCGGTGTCGAGGGCGGTCGCGGTGACGCTGGAGTAGAAGGCGATGTCGCAGCTCGCGGGGGTGATCCCGGCCAGCTCCGCCAGGAGCCGGTCACGCAGCGGCTCGACGCTCGCGGAGTGGGAGGCGTAGTCGACCTCGATGCGGCGGCTGACGATCCCGCGTGCCTCGCAGCGGGCCATGAGCAGGTCGAGCGCCTCCGGGTCGCCCGAGACCACGGTCGAGGAGGGGCCGTTGACCGCGGCGATCTCGGCGTGGCCGCCGATGGTGGCCAGCAGGGCGCGGACGTCCTCGGCCGGGGCGGCGACGGAGGTCATGCCGCCGGTGCCCGCCAGGCTCAGCAGGGCCCGGCTGCGGACGGCGACGATCTTGGCCGAGTCCTCCAGGGACAGCGCGCCCGCGACATGGGCGGCGGCGATCTCGCCCTGGGAGTGGCCCACCACGGCGTCGGGGCGCACGCCCAGGGAGCGCCAGACCGCGGCCAGTCCGATCATGACGGCCCAGAGGGCCGGCTGGACGACGTCGACCCGCTGCAGCGGGGGTGCGCCGTCGACGCCGTTCAGGACGTCGAGCAGGGACCAGTCGACGTACGGGGCCAGGGCCTGGTCGCAGGCCCGGATCTGGTCCTCGAACGCCGGTGACTCGGCGAGCAGTTCCCGTGCCATGCCGGCCCACTGGGAGCCCTGGCCGGGGAAGACGAAGACGGTGCCGCGCCGACTGTCCGCAGGTGTGGTGAAGGGTGTGACGGTGACGTTGTCCGCCGTACCGCCCTCGGCCAGCGCCCGCAGACCGGCGAGCAGCTCCGCACGGCCGGTTCCGGTGACGACCGCCCGCTGCTCGAACAGCGAGCGCTGCGAGACCAGGGACAGGCCCACGTCACCCGCCGCGACCGCCGGGCGCTCCGCCAGGTGATCCGCCAGGCGGCCGGCCTGCGCCCGCAACGCCTCCACCGACCGGCCGGACACCACCCACGGCACCACAGCCGAGGCCTC
>NZ_JBEXJK010000658.1:0-2732 GCF_040609095.1 Kitasatospora sp. NPDC004799 | reverse complement strand
CAAGGCGCAAGGCCCGTCACCAGGAATGGCCCCCCTTCTCCCGAAGTTACGGGGGCATTTTGCCGAGTTCCTTAACCATAGTTCACCCGACCGCCGGCATCCGCCGGGGTGGTCAGTTGCCGAGGTGCAGCCAGGTGGTCTTCAGGTCGGAGTACTTGTCGAGGACGGCGGTGCCCTTGGTGCGTCCGAAGCCGGACTTGCCGACGCCTCCGGCGGGGACGGTGAGGTCGTCCCCTTCGAAGCAGTTGACCCAGGCGATGCCGGCCTTGGCCGAGCGGGTCACCCGGAACGCCGTGTCCAGGGAGGACGTCCACACCGAGACGCCCATGCCGTAGCCCGAGGAGAAGGCGGTGCGCAGGGCCTCGTCGACCTCGTCGAAGGGGCGGGCGGCGACTACCGGGCCGAAGACCTCCGCGGTGAAGACCGGGTTGGTCCCGGGGGTGTCGGCGAGCAGGGTCGGCGGGAAGTAGCGGCCGCCGGGGAGCACGTCCTGCTCGGTGCCGCCGCGCAGCAGCCGGGCGCCGGCCGCCACGGCCTGCTCGGTGGCGGAGCGGCTGTCGTGCAGCTGGTGCGCGGTGGTCAGCGCGCCGACGGTGGTCTCCCAGTCGAGCGGGTCGCCCAGGCGCAGCTTGTCCGTCTCGGCGACGAGGGCCTCCAGGAACTCCTCGTAGACCTCCCGTTCGACCAGGACGCGCGAGCAGCCGGTGCACATGGCGCCCTGGTTGAAGTAGCCGCCCCAGGCGATGGCGTGGGCGGCGGCGCGCACGTCGGGCACGTCCTCGAACACCACGGCGGCGGACTTGCCGCCCAGCTCCGGCCAGACCCGTTTGCCGTTGCTGTCCCCGCTGGCGCGCATGACCGCGCGGCCGGTGGCCGCCGATCCGGTCACCGCGACCGCGTCGATGCCGGGGTGCCCGGCCACGGCCTGGCCGGCGCCCGCGCCCGTCCCGGGCACGACGCTCACCGCGTCCCGGGAGACGCCCGCTTCCACGGCCAGTTCGCAGCAGCGCAGCACGGACAGCGGTGCCTGCTCCGAGGGTTTGACGATCACCGAGTTGCCGAGCATCAGGGCCGGGGCGACGTCGTAGCCGACGAGTGCCAGCGGGAAGTTCCACGGGAGCAGGATGCCGACCACGCCGACGGGCTCCCGGCTCACCAGGGCGACGTCGTCGCGGCCGACCTGCGGGTGGTCGCCGTGCAGCTTGTCGGCGAGGGCGGCGTACCAGCGGATCGCCCGGACCACGCCGGCGAGGTCGACCTGCACCGCGTCCCTGATCGGCTTGCCGGTCTCCAGGCTGATCAGCAGGGCGAGTTCGTCGCGTTCGGCCTCGATGGCGTCCGCCCAGGCGTTCAGGACCGCGCCGCGGGCGCGCGGCGTGAAGTTGGGCCAGCACCCTTCGCGCTGTTCGGCACGGGCGTGGGCCACCGCCTGGTCCACCTCGGCCCGGCCGCAGGCGGGGACGGTGCACAGCAGGCGGCCGTCGCGGGGGCTGCGCAGCTCGAAGGTGTCCGCGGCGGTGTCCACGCGTCGTCCGTGCAGCAGCGGGCGGGCGTCCGGCACGAGCTTGTCGGCCATCGCCTTCCAGTCGGTGGTGCCGGCGTCGGTCATCTCGGCCGTTCCCTTCAGTCGCCGGTGGCCGGTCGCTGCTGCAGCAGCGACCGGTCTAGCTCGTCGAGCGTGCGCCGGCCGGCCAGCAGCATCGACCGCTCGAACTCCTCGCGCAGCAGGGTCAGCGCCGTGTACACCCCGGTGGCGCCGCCGGCGGCCAGGGCCATCGCGGTCAGGCGGCCGACCATGACCACGTCCGCGCCCAGGGCGAGGGCCTTGAGGACGTCGGCGCCGCGGCGGATGCCGCCGTCCAGGACGACCGGGATGCGGCCCCCGACCGCGGCCACCACCTCCGGCAGCTGGTCCAGGGTGGCCGGGACGCAGTCCAGTTGGCGGCCGCCGTGGTTGGACACGGAGATCGCGTCCACGCCGGCGGCGACGGCCTGTTCGGCGTCCTCGGCGGTGAGGATCCCCTTGACCAGCAGCGGGAGTTCGAGCTGCCGGCGGACGGCGGCGAGCGTCTCCCAGGTCCAGTCGGAGCCGGTGCCGGCCACCAGCCGGGTGGCGGCGGTGGCGCCGATGTCGCCGTAGTTGCCGCTCCACTCCTCGTCGGGGACGGCGAAGCGCCGCACCATGAGGCGTTCCCGCCACCCGAGGGTGGGGCAGTCGACGGTGACGCACAGGGCGGAGTAGCCGGCCTTCCCGGCCCGCTTGGCGAAGCCCAGGAACTCCTCGGGCTCGCCCCAGGCGTGGAGTTGCATGATCTTCGGGCCGTCGCTGGCGGCGGCCACCGTCTCCAGCGGGAAGCGGGAGGCCTCGGAGACCACCGGCACGATGCCGGCCTTCGCGGTCGCCGCGGCGATCTCGCACTGGCCGCGGGCGTGGAACAGGCCGTCCCCGCCGATCGGCGCGGTGATCACCGGGAAGGCCAGGTCCAGGCCGAGGAAGGTGGTGGCGGTGCGCGTCTCGGTGATCCCGGCCAGGTTCCGCGGCCGGAAGCTCCAGCGCTGCAGGGCGGCGAGGTTGTCCCGCAGGCTCTGTTCCGCGCCGGCGCCTCCGTCGAGGAGCGCCCAGGTGTCGGCGTCCAGGCCTTCTCGTGCACGACCGACCCGACCCCCGGCTAACTATGTAGACCGACCGACATACTCCTGCCGCAGCACCCGGCAAATCACGCACGAAAAGT
>NZ_JBEXJK010000657.1:0-2733 GCF_040609095.1 Kitasatospora sp. NPDC004799 | reverse complement strand
GACGGCCTGGCCGATCTCGCGCATGGACGGCGGGTAGCCGCGGCGCTGGACGGAATCCCGGATGACCTCGATCACCCGGCGCTGGCGCTCGGTGAGGCCGGCCTCGTCGGTGCGGATGCCGGGGGGGCGACCGGGCATCGCGCGGCCGGGCGAGGGGTGGGCGTCGTCCACGGCGGCGGAGTGTTCGATCGGCTGGTCGGGAACGCGGGGCGCCCCGGAAAGGGCCGCGCCGGGGAGACGGTGGTCTTCGCTACGGTCCATGCTGATGTCCAGACCCTGCTGATTCGTGGTGCGCTGCCCCACCTTGAACTGGGAGTGTTCCTGCACCGGGATGGTGTTGCTTTCGATCGTGTTCACGGCGGCCCCTCTCGACGGCTGTCCTCTCCCTTTTCCAGCCCAACGCGCCTCCTATCGAAAGGTTGCGCCAAACACACGTTCGAGTGAATTATTCGGGAGTTGACTGACTCGATCAAGGCTTTGTTGTACATCGAGTAAATGTTCGAGTGAAACCCGACTCCGGCAGTCTAATCGGCGCCGACACGCCAAGGCGCTCACCTCCCCCCAGGGCCTAGATGTAGTGGCTACAGTCCTCTCCGTGCCCAGTACTAGTGGTCGCCCCGCATGATCAGCTTGCCGAGGCCGGGGGCGCATCGCATAGACTCAACCGGTCCGAACGTTCTGCCAGGGAGGGATCCCGAGGTGCACTGCCCCTTCTGCCGGCACTCCGACAGCCGTGTTGTCGACAGCCGGACCACCGAGGACGGCAGCTGCATCCGCCGTCGTCGGCAGTGCCCGGACTGCGGCCGCCGCTTCACCACGGTGGAGACGGCCGCGCTGATGGTCATCAAGCGCAGCGGCGTCACCGAGCCGTTCTCCCGGCAGAAGGTCATCACCGGCGTCCGCAAGGCCTGCCAGGGCCGCCCGGTCACCGAGGACGCGCTGGCCCAGCTCGGCCAGCGGGTCGAGGAGTGCGTGCGCGCCAGCGGCAACGTCGAGCTGACCACCCACGACGTGGGGCTGGCCATACTCGGTCCGCTCAAGGAGCTCGACGTGGTCGCGTACCTGCGCTTCGCCTCCGTGTACCAGGCGTACGACGGACTGGAAGACTTCGAGGCCGCCATCGCGGAACTCCGCGCCGAACGGCCCCGCACCCCCGAGGCGGACGACACCTGCGTGTCCGTCTCCGCCGCCGCGCCCTAGGGGCACCGGCACCGGGCCCCGGGTGGGCCCCTCCGCGCCATCACGGCCCCACGGGGCCCACGCGTGCCCGGAAATCGGGCACAGAACACTACAAACCGTGCGTAAGCAGGCAAGGTCTCCGCCTGCCCGCACACCGGAAGAACGAACCAGCAGTGCCCGGACTTTTCGGGGCACTTCGGGCGTTTGCCCAGGAGGAGGAGCGAGAAGTGACAGACACCACGAGCGGTTCCGCACGCGGGTCGAAGTCCGAGAAGGCCGCGGCCAAGGGCGCCAAGGCCCCGAAGGGCGGTCTCCGGATGGAGCGCATCTACACCACTCCTGGCGTGCACCCGTACGACGAGGTCCGCTGGGAGCGGCGCGACGTCGTCATGACCAACTGGCGCGACGGCTCGATCAACTTCGAGCAGCGCGGAGTGGAGTTCCCCGACTTCTGGTCGGTCAACGCCGTCAACATCGTCACGTCCAAGTACTTCCGCGGCGCCGTCGGCACCCCGCAGCGCGAGTGGAGCCTGAAGCAGATCATCGACCGCGTGGTGCTCACCTACCGCGCCGCCGGCGAGAAGAACGGCTACTTCGCCTCCAAGGACGACGCCGAGATCTTCGAGCACGAGCTGACCCACGCCCTCCTCCACCAGGTGTTCAGCTTCAACTCGCCGGTCTGGTTCAACGTCGGCACCAAGCAGCCCCAGCAGGTCAGCGCCTGCTTCATCCTGTCCGTCGACGACTCCATGGAGTCGATCCTCGACTGGTACAAGGAAGAGGGCATGATCTTCAAGGGCGGCTCCGGCGCCGGCCTCAACCTCTCCCGGATCCGCTCCTCCAAGGAGCTGCTGTCCTCCGGCGGCAACGCCTCCGGCCCGGTCTCCTTCATGCGCGGCGCCGACGCCTCGGCCGGCACCATCAAGTCCGGTGGCGCCACCCGCCGCGCGGCCAAGATGGTCGTGCTCGACGTGGACCACCCGGACGTCGAGGCCTTCATCGAGACCAAGGTGAAGGAGGAGGAGAAGATCCGCGCCCTGCGCGACGCGGGCTTCGACATGGACCTCGGCGGGGACGACATCACCTCCGTCCAGTACCAGAACGCCAACAACTCGGTCCGCGTCAACGACGAATTCATGACCGCGGTCGAGAACGGCACCGAATTCGGCCTGCGCGCCCGGATGACCGGCGAGGTCATCGAGACCGTCGACGCGAAGAAGCTGTTCCGCAAGATGGCCGAGGCCGCCTGGGCCTGCGCCGACCCCGGGATCCAGTACGACTCCACCATCAACCACTGGCACACCTGCCCGGAGTCCGGCCGCATCAACGCGTCCAACCCCTGCTCCGAGTACATGCACCTGGACAACTCCAGCTGCAACCTCGCCTCGCTGAACCTGATGAAGTTCCTGCGCGACGACGACTCGTTCGACGCCGCCACCTTCGCCAAGGTCGTCGAGCTGGTCATCACCGCGATGGACATCTCCATCTGCTTCGCGGACTTCCCCACCGAGAAGATCGGCGAGACCACCCGCGCCTACCGCCAGCTGGGCATCG
>NZ_JBEXJK010000656.1:0-2740 GCF_040609095.1 Kitasatospora sp. NPDC004799 | reverse complement strand
GCTGACCGGGCGCCGCGCGCCGCCTCCGGTCGGGCCGGCCGCCGCGCCCCCTCCGGTCAGGCCAGCCGCCGTGCCCCCGCCGAGGGGACCGCGGTGAAGGTGACCGGCGCGGCGAACCCCGCCGACCCGAAGGCCGACCGCACCGACTCCGAGACCGCCGCCACCTCCGCGGCCGCGACCAGGGCGATGACGGACCCGCCGAAGCCGCCGCCGGTCATCCGGGCGCCCAGCGCCCCGGCGGCGACGGCGGCCTCGACCGCGAGGTCCGTCTCGGGGCAGGAGACCCGGAAGTCGTCGCGCAGCGAGGCGTGCCCGGCCGTCAGGACCGGCCCCAGCGCGGCGATCCGGCCGGCGTCCAGGTGCTCGATCGTCTCGGCCACCCGCTGGTTCTCGGTGACCACGTGCCGCACCAGCGGGGCGAGGTCCTCGGGCAGGCGCTCCAGGGCGGCGGCGAGGCCGGCGGCCGGCAGGTCGCGCAGCGCGTCCAGGCCGAGCAGCCCGGCGGCGCGCTCGCAGCCGGCCCGCAGGGCGGCGTAGGCGCCGTCGCCGAGGTCGTGCTTGACCCGGGTGTCGATCACCAGCAGCCGGAGCCCGGCCGCCTCCAGGTCGAACGGCACGTGCCGCTGCTCCAGCGTCCGGGTGTCCAGGAACAGCGCGGCGCCGGCGGTGCAGCAGGCGGAGGCCATCTGGTCCATCACCCCGCAGGGCACGCCGACGAAGGCGTTCTCGGCCCGCTGGGCGATCAGGGCCAGCTCCGGCGCGGTCAGGCCGAGCCCGTACAGGTCGTTCAGGGCGGCGGCGGTGGCGCACTCCAGGGCGGCGGAGGAGGAGAGCCCGGCGCCGGTCGGCACGTCGCTGTCGACGTACAGGTCGGCGCCGCCGGCCGGGTGGCCGGCCTCGGCGAGGGCCCAGAACACGCCGGCCGGGTAGCCGGCCCAGCTGGTGACCACGCCGGGCGCCAGGCCATCGAGCGCGAGGTCGGTGACGGTGCCGTCGCCCTGGGCGCTGTAGAGCCGCACCCGGCCGTCCTCCCGGCGGCGGGCGGTGACCCTGGTGGTGTGCGGAAGGGCGATGGGCAGCACGAAGCCGTCGTTGTAGTCGGTGTGCTCACCGATCAGGTTGACGCGGCCGGGCGCGGCCCACACGCCGCTGGGCCGGGCGCCGTGGACGGCCTCGAAGTCGGTGGCGGCCTGGTCGATCATCTCTTCTGCTCCCACGCGTGGTGTCGACTCCCGCCGGGGTTCGGTCCGCAGACGGGGGCATATTTCGACACAATCAAACATGCTGCGCATCCGTCGTCAACACCCGCGAGTTCCTCTGCCCCGACCAGCCTATTTCCCGGCACTCGACGACCGGTCCACCGGCCCGCAACCGTTGACAAGCGATCGCATATGTTTGATTCTGTTGGAGATCGGCACAGTCGAGCCGACATCCCCGGGTAAGGAGCACGGCGGTGCACAAGACCGCGACCAAGCTGGCCGACGGCCGCGAACTCGTCTACTACGACCAGGAGCCGGGCACCGTCCGGGACGCCGTGGACGAACGCCCGCTGGAGCCCGCGGCGAGCCTCTCCGAGGCCCGGCTCGACCCGGTGCTCGGCGAGTGGGTCACCGTCGCCGCCCACCGCCAGCAGCGGACCTACCACCCCCCGGCCGGCGAGTGCCCGCTCTGCCCCTCCGGCCAGGGGCGGCTGAGCGAGGTCCCGGCGGCCGACTACCAGGTCGTGGTCTTCGAGAACCGCTTCCCCTCGCTGGCCCTGGACTCGGCCGCGCACGTCCCCGCCCACGACGACGACCCCCTGCGCACCAGCCGGCCGGGCAACGGCCGCTGCGAGGTGGTCTGCTTCGCCGCCGACCACGACGCCTCCTTCGCCGACCTGGACGAGGCCAGGGCCCGCCTGGTGCTGGACGCCTGGACCGACCGGACGGCCGAACTGTCCGCCCTGCCCGAGGTCCGGCAGGTGTACTGCTTCGAGAACCGCGGCGAGGAGATCGGCGTCACGCTGGCCCACCCGCACGGGCAGATCTACGCCTTCCCCTTCGTCCCCTCCCGCACCGCCCGGATGATCGGCCGGGCCGGGGCGTACCGGGCGAGCACCGGGCGGAACCTCTTCGAGGACCTCGTCGCCGCCGAACGCGCCACCCCCGAACGGCTGGTGCTCCAGGGCGAGCACTGGACGGCCTTCGTGCCGTTCGCCGCCCGCTGGCCGTACGAGGTCCACCTCTACCCGCACCGCCGGGTCCGCGACCTCACCGAGCTGGACGAGGCCGAGCGCGCCGAGTTCCCCGGCCTCTACCTCGACCTGCTGCGCCGCTTCGACCGGCTGTTCCCCGCGCCCGCCGGCTCCGCGCCCAACCGGACCCCGTACATCTCCGCCTGGCACCAGGCGCCGAAGGACGGCGGCGACGAACTCGCGCTGCACCTGGAGCTGTTCACCGTCCGGCGCGCGCCGGGCAAGCTCAAGTACCTGGCGGGCGTGGAGTCCGGACTCGACGCCTTCGTCACCGATGTGAGCCCGGAGACCGCGGCCGAGCGGCTGCGCGGCGCCGCGCACAGCTGACCCGACCCGGCAGGACCCAGGAGGAGCCCGCATGGCCGTCGACCGAACCGTCCTGGCCGGTGCCCGACTGGTCCTGCCCGGCGGCGTCGTCGAGGCCGACCGCCTCACCGTCGAGGGCGAGCGCATCGCCGGCCTCGGCGGCGACACCGAACCCGGCGACCTCGACCTGACCGGCCACAC
>NZ_JBEXJK010000655.1:0-2778 GCF_040609095.1 Kitasatospora sp. NPDC004799 | reverse complement strand
GGCGGCCGGGCGGGAGGGCACCGAGGTGGCGGCCCTGCCGGCGGAGGGCGCCGGCCGCCGCTGGGCCCAGCTGAGGCACCGGCTGCGGATCGGTCTGCCCGGCCCGGAGAGCGGGAAGGAAGCCGGTACGGCCCCTGGCAGCGCGCCCGGGAACACGTCGGCCAGCTCACACGCCGGCACGGGTGACGCCTGATCTACCAGGCGGTAACTTTCCTCCCGGACGTCAGGTCCGCCGTCACCCAGCGAGGAGCCCGCCATGCCCGAAGCCGTCATCGTCAGCGCCGCCCGTTCGCCGATCGGCCGGGCCTTCAAGGGCTCGCTCAAGGACGTCCGCCCGGACGACCTGACCGCCCACATCATCCAGGCCGCCCTCGCCAAGGTGCCGCAGCTGGACCCGCGCGAGATCGACGACCTGATGCTGGGCTGCGGCCTGCCCGGCGGCGAGCAGGGCCACAACCTGGCCCGCATCGTGGCCGTCCAGATGGGCATGGACTACCTGCCCGGCGCCACCATCACCCGCTACTGCTCCTCCTCGCTGCAGACCACGCGAATGGCGCTGCACGCGATCAAGGCGGGCGAGGGCGACGTCTTCGTCTCGGCCGGCGTGGAGACCGTCTCGCGCAGCATCCACGGCACCTCGGACGGCCTGCCGGGCACCATGAACCCGATCTTCGACGAGGCCCAGGCCCGCACCAAGAAGCGGGCCGAGGAGGGCACCGGGGAGGAGGGCTGGCACGACCCGCGCGAGGACGGGCTGCTGCCGGACGCCTACATCGCGATGGGCCAGACCGCCGAGAACCTGGCCGCGCTCAAGGGCATCACCCGCGCCGAGCAGGACGAGTTCGGCGTCCGCTCGCAGAACCTCGCCGAGGCCGCCATCAAGGCCGGCTTCTGGGAGCGCGAGATCACCCCGGTGACGCTCCCGGACGGCACCGTGGTCAGCACCGACGACGGCCCGCGCGCCGGCGTCACCCTGGAGGGCGTCTCGGGCCTGAAGCCGGTGTTCCGCCCCGACGGCACCGTGACCGCGGGTAACTGCTGCCCGCTGAACGACGGCGCGGCCGCGCTGGTCATCATGTCCGACACCAAGGCCCGCGAGCTCGGCATCACCCCGCTGGCCCGGGTGGTCTCCACCGGCGTCAGCGCGCTCTCCCCCGAGATCATGGGCTACGGCCCGGTCGAGGCCTCCCGGCAGGCGCTCCGGCGGGCCGGCCTGACCATCGACGACATCGACCTGGTCGAGATCAACGAGGCCTTCGCCGCCCAGGTGATCCCGTCCTACCGCGACCTCGGCGTCGACCTGGACAAGCTGAACGTCAACGGCGGCGCGATCGCGGTCGGCCACCCCTTCGGCATGACCGGCGCCCGGATCACCACCACCCTGATCAACTCCCTGCAGTGGCACGACAAGCAGTTCGGTCTGGAGACCATGTGCGTCGGCGGCGGCCAGGGCATGGCGATGGTCGTCGAGCGCCTCAGCTGACCCTCCGGGCGGCCTCCGGAAGGGTCTGGACCACCCATTTGGAGTGACGCAGCGTAATTGAGGGCCGGATCACACCGCGAGGTCGATCCGGCCCTCTTTTCTTTCGTTTCCGGCCCGGAAATCGACACTGCGGAGCGGATCAACTCCACTGCGTAGAACGGTGTTACCTAACAATTTGGGGACAAGGAGGAAAGTCACGGACGAATTGGACATTCGCCACTGCGGTAACAGCCCCCCATGCGGCAATGTGGGACACGTAACCCCGTTCCGCTCCTCGCTAGGAGTACGTTCCGTGAGCGCCGTCTACACCATCCTGCTGCTGATCCTGATCGCCGTGTCGACCGCCGTGCTGCTCCACCTCCGCGGACTCTCCCGCCGACTGGACGCCCGGGCCGCCGCCCCGGCCGTGCCCGCCCCGGTGGACGAGGCCGCGATACGCCGGGCCGTCGCCGAGGCGCTCGCCGCCGACCGCGAGCGGGAGATCACGGAGGCCCGGGCGTTCTGGGCCGAGCAGGAGGCCCGCGCGGCCGAGGACGCGCCGCTGTTCGACTCGCCGTTCTCCGGCGCGTTCTCCGGCACCGACGAGTGGCCGCTCTTCTTCCCCCGCCCCACCGGTCCGCAGGACGCCGTCGACAACGCCGGGACGATGGACCCGGAGTTCGGCGAGGCGCTGCGCTCCGCGCTGGAGGACCTGATCAACGAGGGCGGCGGCGCCCCGGCCGACTCCGGCCCCGAGGGCGGCCTGCCGCTGCGCCCCGGCCACCCGGTCGGCGAGACCAAGGAGGCCCGGGCCCGCCGCGAGGCCGACCTGCTGGCCACCGGCCTGGAGGCCGGGCTGCTGGACGCCGACCCGGCCGTCGAGGAGGCCCCGGTCGCCGCGCCCGACCCGCGCCGCCACCCCTCGCACCCCGACTTCGTCCCCAGCCAGGCGCCGTCCCGGGAGTGGACCGACGGCCGGCTGGCCGCCCTCGCCGAGGAGGCCGTCGCCCTGGTCGACGTCCGCCCGGGCCCGCTGGGCACCCTGGACGTGTACGCCTTCGCCGACGGCACCACCCTCTGCGTGGCCCCGGGCGACCGGGAGGCCGCCTACCGGCTGATCGACGCGGTCCGCGCCGGCGAGCACGTCCGACTGCTCGGCGGCTCGCGCTTCTCCGGCTCGTACTCGCTGACCTTCTCCACCGACGAGGAGGCCGTCTACGTGCTCGCCGACCGGGTGGTCGCCAGCATCTGACACCAGCTCACCGCACGGGGATCACAGCGCGCCGAAGGCCGGCCGGGTCACGGGGTTACCGACC
>NZ_JBEXJK010000654.1:0-2787 GCF_040609095.1 Kitasatospora sp. NPDC004799 | reverse complement strand
CTTCCCTCGAACTCGGCCCTGACCACGAGAAGATCCGGCTCGGGACGGTTCCGCTTGTCGAGCTTGATCGACATCTCCCGGCCGACCCTGACGCCGCCGGAACCTGGTCCGCAAGGGCCGGGCGGCGGAGTACGCCTGCACGCTGGCCGCCGGGTTCGACCCGAACGCGGACTTCCTGACCCAGCTCGGGGTCGGCCCGCGGACGGACCCGGCCCTGCGCGCCTGCCTGGCCGCCGTCGCGGACGATCCGCGCTGGCCGGTGCCCGTCGCGCTGGCGCTGGTGCTGCTCGCGGCCGCCGCGCTGTACCTGCTGCTGCCCCGCTGGCGGCGGCGCTCGCGCCGGCTGGAGCCGGTGGACGGGGAGCTGCGGGCGGAGCTGCTGCGCCTGGCGGAGGCGGCCCGGCTGCCGGTGGTGCCGGAGTTCGTGGTGGACCCGGGCCGGCTCGGCTCGGGGGCGGTGGTGTTCGGCCACGCGCGCCGGCGCACCGTGTGCCTGTACGCGGGGCTGCTGGTGACCAGGGTGAGCGATCCGGCCGGGTTCCGGGCCGTGGTGCTGCACGAGCTCGCGCACATCCGCAACCGGGACGTGGACCTGGGGTACGCCGTCACCGCGCTGTGGCGGGTGTTCGCGCTGCTGGTGGCGCTGCCGTTCGTGGTGGTGGTCGGCGGGACGCTGGTGGGCGCGGAGTTCGGGCTCTTCGTGGGCGCCGACCGGGTGTTCTGGCCGGCCGGGCGGGCGCCGCTGGTGAAGCAGACGGCCACCGCGGTGGGGATGGCGCTGCTGGTGGTGCAGGCCCGCGCCGACGCGCTGCGCCACCGGGAGCTGTACGCGGACGCGGACGCCGTCGCCCTGGGGGCGGACCGCCGGGTGTGGGAGGTGCCCGACCCGGCGGGCCCGGCCGCCCGGCTCGGCCGGATCTGGCGGGCGCACCCGACCTGGGCGCAGCGGCGGCGGGCGCTGGAGGACCCGGCGGCGCTGTTCACCCTGGCGCCGTCGCAGACCTTCCTGGTGGGGGCGGCCGGGGTCACCGTCGCCCTGCTGCTGCCGCCGTTCGCCGGCGGGACGGGCGGGGTGTGGCTGGCCGCCGTGCCGACGGCGCTGGTGCTCGCGGTGGCGGCGTGGCGGTCGGCGGCGTACGCGGCGCACCGCGGGACGGCGCCGCCGCAGGGGCTGCGGGCGGGGCTGTGGCTGGGGGCCGGCCTGGTGGTCGGCGAGCTGGTCGTGGACATCACCGCCGACGGCGGGCGCTGGTTCCCGCGGCATCCGCTCGTGCTGCTGGTGCTGCTGCTCGGCGCGCTGGCGTACGTCCCGTGGCTGGTGCAGTGCGCGCGGCTGGGGCTGGGGCGCGGGCGGGTGGCGGCGGTACTGGCGTCGGCGGGGGCGGTGCTGGTCGCGGCGGCCGGGCTGGCCTGGTGGGCGGGGGGCGGCCACCTGTACACCGCCGGGGACTTCCTGGGCCGGGGCGGGATGCGAGAGCTGCTGGTGCGTCAGTTCCCGGGCGGGTGGGAGCGGCACGGGGCCGAGCTGGAGTGGATCGCCGCGGTGCTGCCGCGGCTCGGGGTGGACGGGGTGACCGGGGCCTTCGTGGCGGCCGCGGGGGCGCTGTGGGCGCTGCCGTACCTGCTGTGGCTGCTGGGCGGGCACCGGGGGCTCGGCCGGGCGGTGCGCCGGGGGCTGCTGGGCGGGGTCCTGTGCGTGGCCGGGGTGCTGGTGGTCAAGGCGGCGCTGCACCCGGGCCGGCCGCCGCTGGGGGCGCGCGGGGGCGGGTACGCGCTGCGGTACGTGTCGTGGCTGACGGTCGCGGTCTGGGCCGGGGTGGTGGTCACGGCGGCGGTGGTGGCGCTGGTGTCCCGGCGGCTGTGGCTGGTCGGGGCGCTGGTGGCGGCGGGGGTCGCCCAGACGGTCGCCCTGGTGGCGGTGTTCCTGCTGATGTCGGCGGACGGGTGCCTGGGGCCGTTGCGGACCATGGGCGACAGCTGCCGGTGGGTGCCGGGCGGCGCGTGGCCGCTGGTGCAGGTGCTGGCCGGCCCGGTGCTGCCGGCGCTGTTCGGGGCGGCGATGGCGGCGGTGCTGGTGCGGCTGCCGTTCGCCCAGGCCCGGCGGGGCGGGGCGGCGGCGCCGGACACCCGGGCGGCGCGCTCGGGCGTGCGGCGGGCGGCGCTGGTCGGGGCCCTGGTCGGGGCGCTGGCGCTGGGGCCCACCGCCGTGCAGGCGCTGCCCTCGGGCTCGGGAGGCGGCGCGCTGGTGCCCGCGGCGCAGCGGCCGGCCGACGCCCGGTCCGAGCGGGTCCGGGTCTTCCAGCTGCTGATGTGGTACCTGGTCGGCGGGAAGCAGGACGTCCTGGCGCTGATCGAGGGGTACCGGGCGTTCTCCGACGAGGTCCGGGCGCTGGAGCGGCTGGCGCAGGAGCGCCCGGACGAGCCGGTGCGGGTCGACGGCCGGCGCCTGGCCGGGGTCTGCGCCGCGCTCGACCGCGCGGCCGGCACCGCCCTGGGGCACCTCCACATCCCCGACTCCGGCCTGGACAAGGGCTGGTGGGCGGCGCTGGAGCAGACCCGGACGGCCGCGCGGCACTGCGCGCAGGTGATGGACCCCGGCCACCAGGAGCGGGAGGGCGAGGCCGACGCGGCGCTGTCGGAGGTCGCCGACGGGCTGCGGGCGACGCTGGCGGCCGTCGATCCCGTCCTGCGGCGGATCCCACGGCAGGTCGTCCGGCGCCGCGGACGGGGCCTGCGCGCCCGGGCTGAACTCGCCCTCGGCCAGCGGGCCCGCCAGCAGGGCGTACC
>NZ_JBEXJK010000653.1:0-2789 GCF_040609095.1 Kitasatospora sp. NPDC004799 | reverse complement strand
GGCCGCGCGCCGCGCCGGCCCAGCGGGCGCGAGCGGCACGACGAGAAGATCACGGTGTACGTGTCCGCCGAGGAGCTCATGGACCTGGAGCACGCCCGGCTGGTGCTGCGCGGCGAGCACGGGCTCGCCGTGGACCGCGGGCGGATCGTCCGGGAGGCCATCGCGGTCGTCCTGGCGGACCTGGAGCAGCGCGGCGAGGCCTCGATCCTGGTCCGGCGGCTGCGCGGCCGGTAGGCGGCGCGGAGGGCGGCCGGCGGGTGCGCCGGGCGTCGAGGGGGGCCGCTGGCCCGGCGTGGGGAGGCCGCCGGTCGGCGGCAGGGCGTCGCAGGGGCGCCGGACGGGACCGGGCGAGGGTCCGGGGGCCCGAGGGCCGGATCGGACGCCGCAGGGCGCTCCCGGGGCCTGCACGGAGGACGGAACACCTGACCGGTCCCTGGGGCCGGGCCGACGGCATGGCCGCACGAGGCCCCGTACCGGCCCGTGGCCGCCGGGAGCGGCCGGTCCCCGGGCCCGGTGGGGCGGCGTGTCGGGCGGCCCCGGGGCGGGGGCGGCGGCGGGGACGGGTGAAGATGGACCGTCATGCCCAGGACCGCTCGACCAGCCGCCACCGCCGTACCGGCCGCCACCGCCGGATCGGCCACCACCGCCGAACCGGCCACCACCGCCGAACCGGCCGCCATCGACGCGAGCACGCCCGAGGACGGGTCGCGGGGCGGCTTCCGGGTACGGCTGGACAACTTCGAGGGCCCGTTCGACCTGCTGCTCAGCCTGATCGCCAAGCACAAGCTGGACGTCACCGAGGTGGCGCTGGCCACGGTGACGGACGAGTTCCTGGCGTACATCCGGGCGATGGGCCCGGACTGGGACCTGGACGCGACGACCGAGTTCCTGGTGGTGGCCGCCACCCTGCTCGACCTCAAGGCCGCCCGGCTGCTGCCCGTCGCGGAGGTCGAGGACGAGGCGGACCTGGCCCTGCTGGAGGCCCGCGACCTGCTGTTCGCCCGGCTGCTCCAGTACCGGGCGTACAAGCGGGCGGCGGCGCTGTTCGGCGAGCGCTGGGCGGCCGAGCTGCTGCGCCGGCCCCGGGCCGCCGCGCTGGAGCCCCGGCACGCGGAGCTGCTGCCGGAGGTGGTCCTCGGCATCGGGCCGCAGCGGCTCGCCGAGCTGGCGGCCAGGGCGATGGAGCCCAAGCCGGCGCCGGTCGTGTACGTGGACCACATCCACACCCCGCCGGTGAGCGTGCGCGAGCAGGCCGGGCTGGTGGTCGGGCTGCTCACCGAGCTGGGCGAGGCCACCTTCCAGCGGCTGGTCGAGGACGCGCCGGACGACCTGGTGGTGGTCGCCCGCTTCCTGGCGCTGCTGGAGCTGTACCGGGAGCGGGTGCTCGCCTTCGAGCAGCCGGAGGCGCTCGGCGAGCTGCGGGTGCGCTGGGTGGCCGAGGAGGGCCGGGTGGCGGTCGAGGTGACGGACGAGTTCGACCGGCCGGCCGGCGAGGCCGGGGCGGTCGAGGAGGGTGAGCGGCGATGAGCGGCGGGGACGGGGGCGGGCTGCCGGTGCGGCGCCCGCTGGGGCTGCCGGGGCGGCCGCGGGCCGAGGAGTGGCTGGAGCCGGCCTTCGAGCTGCTGCCGGACCCGGTGGCGCCGGCCGGGGAGGATCCGACGGCGCGGTCGCGGGTCGTGCACCAGAAGTCGGCGGGGCCGACTTCCGGCGCGTCGGCCGTCGGGGAGCCGGCCGACGCCGGGCTGCGGGCCGAGCTGGAGGCCGTCCTGATGGTCGTCGACGAGCCGGTGGCGGAGGAGCGGCTGGCCGGGGTGCTGGAGCGGCCCCGGGCGGAGGTGGCGGCCGCGCTGCGCGAGCTGTCCGCCGAGTACACCGTCCAGGGGCGCGGATTCGACCTGCGGCTGGTCGCCGGCGGCTGGCGGTTCTACAGCCGGGAGAGCCGCTCCGCGGCCGTCGACCGCTTCCTCCTGGACGGCCAGCAGGCCCGGCTCACCCAGGCCGCGCTGGAGACCCTGGCGGTGGTCGCGTACCGGCAGCCGGTGTCCAGATCGCGGGTTTCCGCCGTCCGCGGTGTGAACTGTGACGGCGTGATGCGTACCCTGGTACAGCGAGGACTGGTGGAAGAGGCCGGATCCGAGCCCGAAACAGGTGCGATCCTGTATCGGACGACGAACTACTTCCTGGAACGGATGGGGCTCCGCGGCCTGGACGAGCTGCCGGAGCTCGCTCCCTTCCTGCCCGAGGTCGACGACGTGGAAGCGGAGTCCCTGGAGGGCACGATGATCGCGGAGGCGGTCGCCGCCGCTGCCGCGCAGGCCGCGGACGGCAGTGGCGAGGCCGGTCGGGCCGGGCCCGATCGGTAGGGGGGCGGTGAGGTCGGCCGAAACGACCGCACATCCCAGACGGAACGACGTACGGACACTTTGATGCGTAGCAGTGGCAACGGCAGGAACAGCAGCGGCGGCGGGTGCGGTCGCGGCGGACAGGGCGGGGGCCGGGGCGGCGGCTCCTACGGCGGCGGCAGCGGCAGCGGCCGCGGCGGCTCGGGCGCGCGCGGGGGTTCGTACGGCGGCGGTGGCCGCGGCGGCTCGGGTTCGGGCTCGCGCGGCGGGTCGTACGGCGGCTCGTACGGCCGTGACGACCGGCGCGAGGGCCGTCGGGACGACCGGCGCGACGACCGCCGCTACCCGGACCGCCCGCTGCGGCCCGAGGAGCGCAAGTACGACCGCCCCGAGTACGGCGGCGGCCCCAACGCCACCCCGGCCCGCGGCGGCTACGCCGGCCGGCGC
>NZ_JBEXJK010000652.1:0-2800 GCF_040609095.1 Kitasatospora sp. NPDC004799 | reverse complement strand
GGTTCGGCGGTGCCGCGCGGTTCGGCGGTGGCGTTCGGCGCGAGGGCCGCGCCGCCGTCCGCCGTGGGTTCCCGATGGTTCGTCATGCCGAGCATTCCAGCGAATCCGCAGGTCGGGGGCACTGATCCGGGCACTACCGGGAAGGTAGTGCCTGCACTACCCCGCCCGTCGCACCGCCGCACTATCGTTCTCCGCATGCGTCCGAGAACGGCATGGCAGGCGATGGCCCAACGGCCGTTGAGCTTCCTCAGGTCCGCGTGGCCGTGGCGCTCGCTGGCCTACCTGGCGAGCGGGGTGCTGGTGGGGGCGGCGGCGCTGGCCGTGCTGGCCGCCGGGCTGCTGGCGGGGGTCGTGCTGCTGGTGGTGCTGGTGGGGGTGGCGCCGCTGGTCGGGGTGGTGCTGTCGGCGGTGGCGGTCGCGGCCGTCGAGCGGCGCCGGCTGCGGCTGGTGGACCTGGACCCGGCCGAGGACCCGCACCGGGCGCCGGACGGCCCGGGGCTGCGCGCCTGGACGGCCACCCGGCTGACCGAGCCGGTGACCTGGCGCGAGCTGGGCTTCACCCTGGTCTCGGCGGCCGCGCTCTGGTGGCTGGACCTGCTGGTGCTGTTCTTCTCCTTCGGGGTGCCCGCGCTCTGCTTCTCCTCGCTCGACGGGTCCACCTGGCCGTGGACGGTGTTCGGGGCCTTCGTGCTGCTCGCCTCCCCGTACACGGTGACCTCCTGGGCGGGCGCCCGCGCGGCCCTCGCCCGGACCCTGCTCGCCCCGCGCGACGCGGAGCTGGGTGCGGAGCTGCGCGAGGTGAAGGCCTCCCGGGCGCGACTGGTGGACGCCTTCGACGCCGAGCGGGAGCGGATCGAGCGGGACCTGCACGACGGCGCGCAGCAGCGGCTGGTCTCGCTGGGGATGACCCTCGGACTGATGCACCTGGACGTTCCGCCGGGCTCGCCGCTGGGCCCGCAGCTGACCCGGGCGCAGGAGCAACTCGGCGCCGCGCACGAGGAGTTGCGCCGGATCGTGCGCGGCCTCAACCCGCCGGTGCTGGCCGACCACGGGCTGGCCGCGGCCGTCCGGGAGCAGGCCAGCCGGTTCCCGATCCCGGTCACCGTCGACCTGGACCTGCCCGGCCGGCTGCCCCGGCAGCTGGAGACCGGCGTCTACTACCTGATCAGCGAGGCGATGACCAACATCGCCCGCCACAGCGGCGCCGCCCGGGCCCGGGTCTCCGGCCGCTACCACGCGGACCTGCTCGTCCTGGAGATCGCCGACGACGGCCGCGGCGGCGCGGACCCGGCGCTCGGCAGCGGGCTGACCGGGCTCGCCGACCGTCTCACCGCCGTCGACGGCCGGATGCGGGTGTCCAGCCCGGCCGGCGGTCCGACCCTGCTCCACGTGGAGATACCGTGCCACTTCGGGTGATCGTCGCCGAGGACGCCGTCCTGCTCCGCGAGGGGCTGGTCGGCCTGCTGCAGCGCTTCGGGCACCGCGTCCTCGCCGCCGTCGGGGACGCGGACGCCCTGGCCGCCGCCGTGCGCGCCGAGCGGCCGGACCTCGTGGTCACGGACGTCCGGATGCCCCCGGGCCACCGCGACGACGGCCTGCGCACGGCCGTCGAGCTGCGCCGGGAGCGCCCGGGGCTGCCGGTGGTGGTGCTCAGCCAGTACGTCGAACAGTCCTACGCGATGCGGCTGTTGGACTCCGACGGCGGGCGGGCGGTCGGCTACCTGCTGAAGGAGCGGGTGGGCGCGGTGGCCGACTTCATGGCCGCGCTGGAACGGGTGGCCGGCGGCGGCACGGTGGTGGACCCGGAGGTGGTCCAGCAGCTGGTCCGGCTGCGGCACGACCCGCTGGAGCGGCTCAGCGCCCGCGAGCGCGAGGTGCTGGCGCTGATGGCCCAGGGCCGCTCCAACGCCACGCTCGCGGCGGAGCTCTTCATCAGCGACGCGGCGGTGAACAAGCACATCGGCAACATCTTCGCCAAGCTGGACCTGCCGGTGGACGTGGACGGCCACCGGCGGGTCCTGGCGGTGCTGCGCTACCTGGGGCGCGACTGACCGTTCCCGCCGGGTGCGCGGCCGTTCGTCGGACGGGCCCTGGGGTCGTGGTGAGCCTAGACCGCGTGCCGGAGGGCGGCGGCGAAGACCACCGTGACCCAGGTCCACAGCACGGAGAGGCCGAGGTGGGCGAGGGTGCGCAGGCGGTCGCCGCGCCACAGCCGGGGGGAGAAGTAGGCGAACTCGAAGAGCCAGCGCAGGCCCCAGAAGAGGGTCTGGCCGGCCAGCAGGGCGGTGCCGAGCCGGCCGCCGGCGAGCAGCTCGGGGGCCAGGCAGAGCGGGAGCAGGCCGAGCAGGACGCAGGCGAGGCCGATGAAGAAGAGGTGGGCGTAGGAGACCTGGCGGGTCAGCAGGGTGGTGCCGGACAGGTCGGCGGGCCAGCCGATGGCGCGCGGCAGCACCGCGTGGACCAGGCCGGCGGTCACGAGGGCGACGCCGACCAGGCGCAACTGGGTTTCCAGGGTGATCAGTTCGGTCATGACGCGGGCTTCCGGAAGGCGAAGGCGGTGACCAGTCCGGCGATCCGGCGCTCGGCGGCCCGCCGCAGGCCCGCCTCGGCGGCGTGCCGCAGCCAGGTGCCGCGGGGCAGGAAGTGCCAGGCGCCGGGGCCGTAGACGGCGGTGTTGGCGGCGTCCCGCAGGTGCTCGACCAGGTCGGGCAGCCGCTCGGGCAGCGCGGGGAACAGGCTGATCCCGCAGTTGCCGCTGGCTCGGCATCTTCTTCTCGCCCGAGCACGCCGCGCTCTCCCT
>NZ_JBEXJK010000651.1:0-2803 GCF_040609095.1 Kitasatospora sp. NPDC004799 | reverse complement strand
GTGGCTGCCCGGGGCGGCGGTGTACAGGCGGGCGGGTGGGCGTCAGTAGGTGACGATGCCCGGGTCGGAGAGGCCGGGGGCGCCGGTCTCGACGTGGCCGGCCAGGCGGCGTACCAAGTCGGCGGTGCCGGCCGCGGTGACGGTCACGTCGTACCAGTTGCGGCAGCCGCCGAGGTCGACGGTGCGGGTGACGGTCGTGCCCCGGCGGACGGTGACGGTCTGCGGCGTGCCGCCGTAGGCGTTGGTGAGGGTGAGCACGGCGTCCGCGGTGCCCGCGTTGGTGAGGGTGAGGTCGAGGTTGCCGGTGGCCGGGTTGTGGCGCGCGGTGACCTCGGGCCCGGCCGTCTTGCCGGGGTTGCGGAAGCGGCGCAGGAAGCCGTTGGGGCCGAACACGGTCAAATCGGTGACGCCGTTGGAGTACAGGGTGTTCCAGGCGTCCGCGATGGTCTTGCCGGCCTCCGTGGTGTACGTCCACGGGCCGTCGGTGCGGTTGGCCGAGGTCACCAGGAACTGGGCGCCCGCCGCCGCGCCCGCGCTGAAGGTGAGCCGGTACTTGCCGGTGGCGGTGTCGGCCGAGCCGTCCACGTACGGCGCGTAGGCCAGCGGGCGGGTGGGCCGCGCGCCCATCTCCTGCTTCGGCATGGTGCCGGTGGCGGGCGGGGTGGGCACGTAGTCCGGGTGCCGGTTGCGGTCCGGCGGGAGGTAGCCGGCCGTGGAGGGCAGCGCCGCCGGGGTCGCGTTCGAGGCCGTGAAGTCGAAGGCGGAGGTCAGGTCGCCGCAGATCGCGCGCCGCCAGGGCGAGATGTTGGGCTCCTGGACGCCGAAGCGGCGCTCCATGAAGCGGATGATCGAGGTGTGGTCGAAGGTCTCCGAACAGCTGTAGCCGCCGGTGCTCCAGGGCGAGACGACCAGCATCGGCACCCGCTGGCCCAGACCGTACGGCCCGGCCGCGTAGCCGATGCTGCCGGCGTAGGAGTCGGCGGTGGTCGCCACGGTGGACAGGCCCTGCGAGGCGGAGGAGGGCGGGAACGGCGGCACCACGTGGTCGAAGAAGCCGTCGTTCTCGTCGTAGGTGATGAACAGTGCCGTCCGGGCCCACACCTCGGGGTTGGAGGTCAGCGCGTCCAGCACCTGGGAGACGTACCAGGCGCCGTAGTTGGCGGGCCAGTTGGGGTGCTCGGTGAAGGCCTCGGGGGCGGCGATCCAGGAGATCCGCGGCAGCGTGCCGGCCTGTACATCGCGCCGCAGCTGGTCGAACAGGCCCTCGCCCGCCTTGGCGTTGGTGCCGGTGCGGGCCTTGTCGTAGAGCGGGTCGCCCGGCTTGGCGTTGCGGTAGTTGTTGAAGTAGAGCAGCGAGTTGTCGCCGTAGTTGCCGCGGTACGCGTCGCCGATCCAGCCCCAGGAGCCGGCCGCGTCCAGCCCGTCGCCGACGTCCTGGTAGATCCTCCAGGAGACCCCGGCCTTCTCCAGCCGCTCGGGGTAGGTCGTCCAGGTGTAGCCGGCCTCCTGGTTGCCGAGGACCGGGCCGTTGCCGCTGACGCCGTTGCCGGTGCAGCCCGACCACATGTAGTAGCGGTTCGGGTCGGTGGAGCCGATGAACGAGCAGTGGTAGGCGTCGCAGATGGTGAACGCGTCGGCGAGCGCGTAGTGGAACGGGATGTCGTCGCGGGTCAGGTAGGCCATCGTGGTGGCCGTCTTGGCGGGGACCCACTGGTCGTACTTGCCGTTGTTGAAGGCCCTGTGGCCGCCGGCCCAGTCGTGGTTGAGGTCCTGGACGAACTGCATCCCGAGGTCGCTGACCTGCGGCCGGAACGGCAGGACCTCCCGCTTGAGGGCGTCCGTCTGGTGCCACACCGACTTGCCGCTGGGCAGGGTGACCGGGCGGGGGTCGCCGAAGCCGCGGACGCCCTTCAGCGAGCCGAAGTAGTGGTCGAAGGAACGATTCTCCTGCATCAGCACGACGATGTGGTCGACGTCCTGGATGGTGCCGGTGCTCCCCAGCGGGGCGATCGACGCGGCGCGCGCGATGCTCTGCGACAGCGACGAGAACGCGACGGTCGCGCCGGCGAGTTGGAGGAAACGGCGGCGGTTCAGCTCTGCCATGGGTGCTTTGACCTCTGCATGTCAGGTAGGTGGAGGACGGCGCCCCCAAGGACAGCGCCCGCGGGGTACCTCCCGGCGGACCATTGATGACTGCCCGCCGTACGTCAGGCGAACGCATCGAGTTGTCCGTACAAGGTGCGGCACTCGCCCACCACGGCCCTCTTGAGGTGGCACTGACAACCCGCGGGAGCTGACCTATCGTGCTGCACGGCCGTACGAACCGTTCCGGGAGGGGTGGACCGTGCTGAACGATCGTCTGCGGGCTGGGGCGCTGGAGGTGGCGGAGCGGTGCGCGACGCCGTTCTACCTGTTCGACCTGGAGGGGCTGGGCGCGGACTACCGGGAGATGGAGCGGGTCTGGCGGCGGGAGTTCCCGCACCTGACGGTGGCGTACTCGTACAAGACCAATCCGCTGGCGGCAGCGACCCGGCGGCTGGCGGCACTGGGCGGGACGGCCGAGGTGGTGTCGGGGGCGGAGCTGTCCCTGGCGCTGGCGGACGGCTTCACCCCCGGGCGGATCGTCTTCGACGGGCCGGTGAAGAGCCCGGCGGAACTGGCCCTGGCGGCCCGGCTGGGCGTACCGGTGCAGGTCGACTCGCCGACCGAGCTGGACGACCTGCTCGCGCTGCCCGACGGTCCGCCGCCGGTGGGCCTGCGGCTCGCGACCCGGGGTGGCGGCGGCGAGTGGTCGCGGTTCGGG
>NZ_JBEXJK010000650.1:0-2811 GCF_040609095.1 Kitasatospora sp. NPDC004799 | reverse complement strand
GTCGGCCAGCTCGGACGGGTCCTCGGTGCGGCGCTCCATCGCGTCCAGCAGGGTGAGTTGGCGGTGCACCAGGACCTGGCTGCGGCGGGCGAGGTCGACACCGTGGTGCACGCCGGGGCCATGGTCAACCTGGTGCGCGGCTACCACGCCCACCGCCGCACCAACGTGACCGGCACCGTGGAGCTGCTCCGGCTCGCCGCCACCGGCCGGCCCACGATGGTGCACTTCGTCTCCACCCTCGCGGCCTGCCCGGCGGAACCGGCCTCCGACAGCCCCGTCGCCGAGCGCCCGCTCCCCGCCGGCCGTACGCCCGACACCGGGTACGGGCAGTCCAAGTGGGCCGCCGAACAGCTGGTCCAGGCCGCCGCCGACCGCGGCATGGCGGTCGCGGTGCACCGGCTCGGCGAGGTCATGCCGTCCACCGGCACCGGCATCCCCAACCCCGGCTCGCGGGTCGAACTGCTCGTCCAGGCCTGCCTGCGGGTCGGCGCCTACTTCACCAGCGACCTCAGCACCGACTACACCCCCGTCGACCACGTCGGGCGGCTGCTGGTCGCCGCCGTCACCCACCGCCGGGCCGGCTACTTCCACCTGCTGCGGCCCGGCCCGCTGCCGTTCGACGACCTGCTCGGCGGCTTCGGCTCCGCCTTCGGCCTGCGCAAGGTCGAGTACCAGGACTTCTGGCAGGCCGTCCACGAGGCCGCGGCCGCCGAACCCGACAACCGCCCGCTCGCCGGAGCGCTGGCCCTGCTCCCGGTGCCGACCACCCGCCCCGAGCGCTCCCCGATGGCCTTCGAGGACGCCACCGCGCGCTTCGGCACCACCCGGGCCGCCGGGCTCGCCGCCCTCGCCGACGCCCGCTCCCTCCCCGCCAACCCCGACGGCCTGCACCGCTACGTCGCCCACCACCTGGCCCGCCGGGGGTGACCGGGTCGGGTGGCCCGCCGGACGCGAGCGGCCGGCGGGCAGGGCGGCCGGGCCGGCCCCGGACGCCCGCCCCACCGAATCCCGCACCGGCAGGCAAGGCCGACGGAGCCGCGATCGTCCTCACCGGCCGGCTCGGGCCGCCCGGCGGTCCGCCCCGCGGCTGACGCGGGCAACCTGGCCCGCCGGGCTGATCGGATCAGGTGGGCCGCTGGAGCGAGTGGCCGAGGACAAGGGCGGACCGGTCCGGCCCCGGACACGCGCGCCGCGGGCTCCCGCAGCGGCAGGCTCGGGCCGGACGGCGGTCCGCCCCGCGGCTGACGCGGGCCACCGTCACCACGGCACCCCGGTGGAGCCCTCGTTCCTGTTCGGTGCCGGGGTCCGCCCGTCCCGGCAGACGACGCCGGAGCGTCAGCTCCAAGCCGACCGCCCACGGATCGGACAGCCGTGACCTGCTCCTTGCCCCGCTGGAGGTGGCCTCGAAGCCGCCGATGCCCGCCTCGCGTCGTCCTGGTCGCCGAGGCGTGTCCTCGCGCCCGGCGGGGCTGACCGGCCCCGGGCGCCCGTGCGGCTCCGCCGGGCGCGGTGGGGCCAGGGCGTCTGGACCGGAGCGCCCAGGCGGTAGACATGGGCGGAGAAGGCGGCGGCGACAGCGAAGCCCGCCCCGCGCCATTCCCTGCTCGCCGGGCAGCTCGCCCAGACGGGCCCACACCGGTCAGAGCATCCGGACCGAGGCGCCCAGCCGGTAGTCATAGGCAGAAAACCCAGCGACGACAACGAAGCCCGCGTCGCGCCGGACCGGGACACCCAGCCGGTAGTCGCGGGCCAAGAACCCGGCGGCCACAACGAAGCCGCCCCGCGCCAACCCGGCACGCCGAACCGCCTGCTGCCGCCAGAGCATCCGGACCGGGACACCCCGGCAATAGACGCGGGCGGAGAAGGCGGCGGCGACGGCGAAGCGGTCCACACCAACCCGGCACGCCGAACCGGCTGCTGCCGTCAGGGCGTCTGGACCGGGGCGCCCAGGCGGTAGTCGTGGGCGGAGAAGGCGGCGGCGACGGCGAAGCGGTCCGCGCGGACGAGCGTCTGGCGCCACTCGATCGCACGCCCGTCGGCGTCGTGGCCGAGCCGGTCGATGGCGAGCAGCGCGGTGGTGGCGGGGCAGTCGAGCAGGATGCGCTCGCCCCGGCCGGGGACCACGGCGCGGATGCGTTCCCAGCCGCCGCGGATGCGGCTGCCGCAGTGGCGTTCGAGCTCGTCGTAGAGCGAGGTGTGGGTGAAGTCGACGTCCAGCAGCGGCTCGGCCACGTCCGCGGGGAGCCAGATCCGGTCGACGGCGAGCGGTTCCTCGTCGGCCAGCCGGACGCGTTCGAGGTAGACGAGCGGCGTGGACTCCTCCAGTCCCAGCCGGGCGGCGATGACGCCGTCGGCCCGCCGGTCCAGCGCGCGCACCACGCTGCGCTGGACGGCGCCGACCTCCTCGACGGCCCGGAACAGGCTGTACGCCTCGCCGATGTCCTGCTCCAGCGGGCGGCTCGCGGTGAACCGCGAGGCCCGGCCGCGCTGGGCGGTGACCAGGCCCTCCTCGCGGAGCTTCCGCAGGGCCTCGCGGACCGTGTGGCGGCTGACCCCGTACTCGGCGACGAGGTCGAGCTCACCGGGGAAGACGTCGCGGAACTCGCCCTCGTCCAGCCGCCGCAGCAGGTCGGCGCGCAGCTGCGCCCAGAGCGGAGTGCCCGTGGACCGGGTGAGCGGCCCGGGGCCGGGCGCGGAGGTCACGGCGGCCTCCCGGGGGTCGGGGTTCGGATGGGTGGTGCGGGACACGAGGTGAATGTTCGTCCCTTCGGGGGGAGAGCACAAAATCGACGCCCGCCGGGACCGGCGGGC
>NZ_JBEXJK010000649.1:0-2840 GCF_040609095.1 Kitasatospora sp. NPDC004799 | reverse complement strand
CACGGGCTGGGCGTGCTCGGCCCCGGCGGCACCGGGGCGCTCGCGGCCGCCGGGCTCGCCGGGCAGCCGGACACGGTGGCCACCGCCACCCTGTCCAAGTCGCTCGGCTCGCAGGGCGGCGCCGTCCTCGGCCCGCGCCGGGTGATCCGCCACCTCACCGAGACCGCCCGCACCTTCATCTTCGACACCGGCCTCGCCCCGGCCGCCGCCGGAGCCGCCCTCGCCGCCCTGCGCCTGCTGCGCGCCGAGCCCGCCCGCGCCGAGCGGGCCCGCGAGGTCGCCCGCACCCTGGCCCGGCAGCTCACCGCGGCCGGCCTGCGGGCCTGCGAGCCCGAGGCCGCCGTGGTCTCCGTCCGCGCCCCCGGCCCCGAGGCCGCCGTCGGCTGGGCCGCCGACTGCCGCCGGGCCGGCCTCGCCGTCGGTTGCTTCCGCCCGCCCTCCGTCCCGGACGGCGTCTCCCGGCTGCGGCTCACCGCCCGGGGGGACCTGACCGACGGGCAGATCGCCGAAGCCGTCCGCACCGTCGCCGAACTCGCCCCGGCGGGGGCCCGGCAGTAGCGGCGGGCCCCGCGGCCGAGCGCCCGGCCGCAGCGGCGGGCCTCACAGCCGGGCGCGGAAGCAGCGGCAGGTGCTACGCCTTCTTCCGCGCCCGGCTGGGCTGGACGCGGGTGGGTTCGCCGACGGCCTTGGGGTGGTCGGGCGGGTAGGGGAGTTCGCCGAGGCCCTCGTCGTGGAGCTGCTTGTCGTAGAGCTCCAGGAGGGGCTCCAGGCGGAAGGCGTGGTCGTCCATCCCGGCGTTCAGGTCGCCGAGTTCGGCGAGGCGGGCCGGGACGGTGCGCAGGTCGAAGTCCTCGGGCGCGGCGTCGTCCAGCTCCTCCCAGCGCAGCGGGGTGGAGGCGGTGGCACGCGGGCGGGCGCGCAGCGAGTAGGCGGAGGCGATGGTGCGGTCGCGGGCCATCTGGTTGTAGTCGACGAAGATCCGCTCGCCGCGCTCCTCCTTCCACCAGGCGGTGGTGACCTTCCCGGGCATCCGCTGCTCCAGCGCCCGGCCGAGGGCGATCACCGCGTGCCGTCCGTCGGTGAAGGTCCACTCGGGCACCAGCGGCACGTACACGTGCAGCCCGCGCCCGCCGGAGGACTTGGGCCAGCCGCGCAGCCCGTACTCCTCCAGCAGGGCGCGCAGTTCGTGGGCGGCGCGGACGGCGTCGTGGAAGTCGGTGCCGGGCTGCGGGTCGAGGTCGATGCGCAGCTCGTCCACGTGGTCGGTGTCGGAGCGCCGCACCGGCCAGGGGTGGAAGGTGAGGCAGCCCAGGTTGGCCGCCCAGAGCACGGCGGCCGGCTCGGTCGGGCAGATCTCGTCGGCGGAGCGGCCGGAGGGGAACGCGATCCGGGCGGTGGGCAGCCAGTCCGGCAGGCCCTTGGGCGCGCGCTTCTGGTAGAAGAACTCGCCCTCCACCCCGTCCGGGAAGCGCTGCAGGGTGGTCGGCCGGTCGCGCAGCCCGCGCAGCACCCCCTCGGCGACGGCCAGGTAGTACTGCGCGACGTCCAGCTTGGTGAAGCCGCGCTCGGGGTAGTACACCTTGTCCGGGTTCGACAGCCGGACGGTGCGCCCGGCGACATCCAGTTCCACGGCTGAGCCCATGCCCCACACGCTAAGCGCCGTACGCCCGGCGCGCGCCCCGAGGAGAACCGGGCGAGGATCGGACGCATGGACCTGCCCGTGATGCCGCCGGTGGCGCCGATGCTCGCCAAGTCGGTGGCCAGGATCCCGCCCGGGATGCAGTACGAGGCCAAGTGGGACGGCTTCCGCTCGATCGTGTTCCGCGACGGCGACGAGGTGGAGCTCGGCAGCCGCACCGGCAAGCCGCTGACCCGGTACTTCCCCGAGCTGGTCGAGGCGTTCCGGCGGGAGCTGCCGCCGCGCTGCGTGCTGGACGGCGAGGTGGTGATCGCCCGGGACGGCCGGCTGCGCTTCGAGGAGCTGCTGGAGCGCATCCACCCCGCCGCGAGTCGGGTGAAACTGCTCGCCGAGCGGACGCCGGCCTCCTTCGTCGCCTTCGACCTGCTCGCCCTCGGGGACGACGCGCTGCTCGACGAGCCGCTGTCGGTGCGCCGCCCGGCGCTGGAGGCCGCGCTCGCCGACGCGGCCGACCCGGTGTTCACCGCCCCCGCCTCCACCGACCTCGACACCGCGCACACCTGGTTCGCCGAGTACGAGGGCGCCGGGCTGGACGGCGTGGTCGCCAAGCCGCTGGACCAGCCGTACCGGCCGGGGGAGCGGACCATGTTCAAGATCAAGCACGAGCGCACCGCGGACTGCGTGGTGGCCGGCTACCGCGAGCACAAGAGCGGCCCGGTGGTCGGCTCGCTGCTGCTCGGCATCTTCGACGAGGACGGCAGGCTCCAGCACGTCGGCGTCTGCGCGGCCTTCTCGATGGCCCGCCGCCGCGAACTCGCCGAGGAGCTGGCCCCGTTGCGGCTGGACGACCTCTCCCGGCACCCCTGGGGCGCCTGGGCGGACGAGGCCGCGCACGCCGAGGGGCGGCTGCCCGGCGCCGTCAGCCGCTGGACCGGCGGCAAGGACCTCTCCTGGATCGCGCTGCGCCCCGAGCGGGTGGTCGAGGTCGCGTACGACCACATGGAGGGCACCCGGTTCCGGCACACCGCGCAGTTCCGCCGCTGGCGGCCGGACCGCACGCCGGAGAGCTGCACCTACGCGCAGCTGGAGGAGCCGGTCTCGTACGACCTCGGCGAGGTGCTGGTGGGAAGGTTCGAGTTTCCGCCCAGGCCGATCGCGCGAACCAGGTGGCTCTTCAGGATTCGAGCCCGGTTGTCCTTGA
>NZ_JBEXJK010000648.1:0-2844 GCF_040609095.1 Kitasatospora sp. NPDC004799 | reverse complement strand
CGGTGAGGGACAGGTTGACGATCGGCGCGCGGGCCGCGGCCCACTCCATGCCCTGGAGCACCCAGGACTCCTGCCCGTTGCCCTCGTCGTCCAGCCCCGGCCGACTGGCGTCGTCGTCCGGCGGCGGGTCGGGTGGCGTCGTCCGGTGGCGTCCGGCGGCGTTGTCAAGTCCCCCGGCCGGGCCGCCGGTTGGTGTCGCGGCGGCCGCTCCGCGCTCGGCCGGACGGGTGAGCACCGGCACGCCGTCGGCCGCCGCCGGCCGCTGCTCGGGCACGATCGTTCAGCCCAGCTGTGGCCGCCCTTAAGAATTCCTCGATGGACCGCACCTGCTCCGACCAGGCAGATTGCTCCTGCCCGGAGCACGCCCGTCAGCAGCGGCCGAACCGGGCCACCTCGGCCTGCCCGACCCCCGAAGGCCGTCCCCCGCGCACGTCAGGAGCCGTTGCCGTGAAGGCACTCGTCAAGCAGCAGGCCGAGCCCGGCCTCTGGATGATCGATGTCCCGAAGCCCGAGATCGGCCCCGGCGAGGTGCTGATCAAGGTGCTGCGGACCGGCATCTGCGGCACCGACCTGCACATCCGCAAGTGGGACGGCTGGGCCCAGCAGACCATCAGGACCCCGCTGGTGCTCGGCCACGAGTTCGTCGGCGAGGTCGCCGAGGTCGGCGCCGGCGTCGCGGACATCGCGATCGGCGACCTGGTCAGCGGCGAGGGCCACCTGGTCTGCGGCAAGTGCCGCAACTGCCTGGCCGGCCGCCGCCATCTGTGCCGCAACACCGTCGGCCTGGGCGTCAACCGGGACGGCGCCTTCGCCGAGTACGTGGCCCTGCCCGCCTCCAACGTCTGGGTGCACCGGGTGCCGGTCGACCTGGACGTGGCCGCGATCTTCGACCCGTTCGGCAACGCCGTGCACACCGCGCTGTCCTTCCCGCTGGTCGGCGAGGACGTGCTGGTCACCGGCGCCGGCCCGATCGGCATCATGGCCGCCGCCGTCGCCAAGCACGCCGGCGCCCGCAACGTGATGATCACCGACGTCTCCCCGTACCGCCTCGACCTGGCCCGCAAGGTCGGCGTGACGCTGGCGCTGGACGTCTCGCAGCACACCATCGAGGAGGGCCAGCAGAAGCTCGGCCTGCGCGAGGGCTTCGACGTCGGCCTGGAGATGTCCGGCCGCCCCGAGGCGATGCAGTCGATGATCGCCAACATGACCCACGGCGGGAAGATCGCCATGCTCGGCCTGCCCGCCGAGCAGTTCCCGGTGGACTGGGCCTCGATCGTCACCTCGATGATCACCATCAAGGGCATCTACGGCCGCGAGATGTTCGAGACCTGGTACGCGATGTCCGTGCTGCTGGAGGGCGGCCTGGACCTCAGCCCGGTGATCACCGGCCGCTACGCCGCCGCCGACTTCGAGGCCGCCTTCGACGACGCCGCGAGCGGCAACTGCGGCAAGATCATCCTCGACTGGACCGCCTGAGCCCGGCCCGGGCCCCGCCGAACTGCTCCCGCCGAACTGCTAAAGGAGACCGCAGTGTTCGACAACGTGCGTGCCGACGTCGCCGCCACCCTGGACGAGATCCGCGAGGCCGGCCTGTTCAAGCCGGAGCGGGTGATCGGCACCCCGCAGAGCGCCGCCGTCACCGTCACCGCCGGCGGCCGCCCGGGCGAGGTGCTGAACTTCTGCGCCAACAACTACCTCGGCCTGGCCGACCACCCCGAGGTGCTCGCCGCGGCCAAGGACGCCCTGGACCGCTGGGGCTACGGGATGGCCTCGGTCCGCTTCATCTGCGGCACCCAGGACGTCCACAAGGAGCTGGAGGACCGCCTCTCGGCCTTCCTCGGCCAGGAGGACACGATCCTCTACTCCTCCTGCTTCGACGCCAACGGCGGTGTCTTCGAGACCCTGCTGGACGACCGCGACGCCGTCATCTCCGACGCGCTGAACCACGCCAGCATCATCGACGGCATCCGGCTCAGCAAGGCCCGCCGCCACCGCTACGCCAACCGCGACCTGGCCGACCTGGAGAAGCAGCTCCAGGAGACCCAGGACGCCCGCCGCCGCCTGATCGTCACCGACGGCGTGTTCTCGATGGACGGCTACGTCGCCCCGCTGCGCGAGATCTGCGACCTGGCCGACCGCTACGACGCCATGGTCATGGTGGACGACTCGCACGCCGTCGGCTTCGTCGGCGCGGGCGGCCGCGGCACCCCCGAGCTGCACGGCGTGATGGACCGCGTGGACATCATCACCGGCACCCTCGGCAAGGCCCTCGGCGGCGCCTCCGGCGGCTACGTCGCGGCCCGCCGGGAGATCGTCGCCCTGCTGCGCCAGCGCTCCCGCCCGTACCTGTTCTCCAACTCGCTGGCGCCGGTGATCGCGGCCGCCTCGCTCAAGGTGCTCGACCTGGTCGAGAAGTCCAACGAGCTGCGCGAGCGGCTGGCGGCCAACACCGCGCTGTTCCGGACGAAGATGACCGAGGCCGGGTTCGAGATCCTGCCCGGCGACCACCCAATCGCCCCGGTGATGATCGGCGACGCGGCCAAGGCCGGCCGGCTCGCCGAGCTGCTGCTGGAGCGCGGCGTGTACGTGATCGGCTTCTCCTACCCGGTGGTGCCGCACGGCCAGGCCCGGATCCGGGTGCAGCTGTCCGCGGCGCACTCCACCGAGGACGTCGAGCGCGCCGTCGCGGCCTTCGTGGACGCGCGGGACGCCCTGGAGGGCTGAGCCCCCGAGAGCTGCCCGTGGGCCGGACCGCTCGGAACCGGACCGGCCCACGGGCTCGCAACCCCGTGCGGCGGGGGGGGCGGGGGATACGCCCCCCCCCCCCCCCCCCCCCCCCCCGCC
>NZ_JBEXJK010000647.1:0-2848 GCF_040609095.1 Kitasatospora sp. NPDC004799 | reverse complement strand
GCTCGGGAGCCGGGGCCTCGCCACCGTGAACGCGGTCGCCGCTGCCGGTCCGTACGAACCGGGAGCGGGCCGCCGCTCAGCCGCCGCCGTAGGTGGCCTGGGTGACGGCGAAGACGTTGCGCCCGCCCGTGGTCTCCTGCAGCGACCACAGCAGGTCGGGGTTGGTGGTGTCCTCCCAGTAGGAGAGGCTCTCACCGCCGCCCACCCAGGCGAAGGTGGACGGGCCCGCGGTCGGGGTCCAGTAGTAGAGCTGCTTCTGCCGCGAGGAGTTGAACCACCACCGGCCGTTGTGGGAGGCCACGCCGTTGAGGTTGTACCAGGGCAGTTGGAGCGCCTGGCCGGCGGTGGTCGTCGCGGCGAAGGTCGTCGCCCCGGTCGCGAACGGGAAGCGGACCGCCCGCGGCGGGCGGTTGGGGTAGTCGGGGCAGTTCGCCTGGCAGGTGTACTCCGTCATCACGATCGACCTGCTGACCCGGTCCAGGGAGATCGACGACCAGACCAGCTTGTCGGGGGAGGTCGTCTGCGCCGTGACCGTGCCGACCTGGGGCAGCACGTACGCGTAGTTGTGGGCGTAGTAGACGGTGTCGGACTGACGGCCGATCTGGTCCGCGGTGCCACCGGAGTCGGTGTTGAGGATCTTGCGCATGTCGAAGACGCGCATGCCGTTCCCGGTGTCGGCGACGTAGAGGTGGTCGCCGTACCAGGAGACGCCGCCGGCGTGGATCGGGATGTCCTTGAAGCTCGGCGCCGCCGCCGTGCCGGTCGGTTCCACCAGGAGGATCTTGCGGTAGGTGTTGGGGTAGGTGGCGTCCCAGTCGACCAGGGTGATCCGGCTGCGCTGCTGGGCGCCGCTGCAGCCGTCCTTGGTGTACCAGCTCACCAGCACGAGCTGGTGGCCGTCGTAGTTGCCGCTGTCCGCCGTCCCCACGGCGTCCCGGCTGGTGGTGATGCCCTGGGGGAAGCTCTGGCAGTCGGAGTTGTCGCCGTCGTCGAACCGGAAGCCGGTGGTCAGGCCGGCGACGGAGAAGGTCGACGGGAGCGCCTGCCGGTCGTGGTTGGCGTTCTCCATCACCGTGTGCACGGCGGAGGTCCCCAGCTTCGCGGTGAGGGCCGAGTTGAGCGTGTCGTACCGGTGGTAGTCCGCGGTGAGGGTGTAGTCGGACGCGGTCAGGGCCGTCGGCGCGGTGGCGGCCGCCGCCGGCGACGCGCCGACCAGCGCGCCGGCGACGAGCACACCGGCGGCGACCACCGCCCGCGCCGCGGTGCGGACGTGACTGAGGATCAAGGCGAGCCTCTCCAGGGTGGAACGGATCATCGGGATCACTCACGCTAGGGGCCCGTTGAGCATGTCCGCAACACCCCGGAAGTCACTCGGGTTCCCCGTCCGCGGACTGCCGGGGGCGGGGAACCCGCCGGTGGGACGTCGGACGTCAGGCGTCGGACGTCGGGTACCGGCCGTCAGGCCTGGCAGGTCCCGGTGGACCAGTCGACGGTCGCGGCGCCCTGCGAGTACCGCCACTCGGGGCCGAGCAGGTCGCGGTCGAGCTGTGCGGCCGCGCTCGGGCTCTCGACGATGTAGCCGAAGTCCTGGAGCCAGGCCGGGTACAGGTTCTTCGAGCCGATGTAGAAGGCCGAGTCGTCGACCGCGACCAGCTTGTGGTGCAGCGCGTACGGGTGCCCGTCGGCCCAGGTGGCGGTGGGGGCCGCGCGGAAGGTGGCGAGCTGGAGGTTGCCGCAGAGCGCCGCGGCGGCCTTGCCCTGGTCGCCGGTGAGCGCGGTGAGCCGGGCCTTCAGGACGTCGCTGATCTCGGCGAGGGACTTGATCTGCGAGTAGCCGCCGCTGCCCACGGCGCCCCGGTTGGCCGGGTCGCTGACCACGATCCGCACCTTGACCCCGGCGGCCAGCTTGGCGGCCAGCGTGTCGTAGAGCCGGGAGTCGTAGCGCGAGAGCGGCGGGCAGGGGCCGTTCAGGTCCTGCTGGGAGATCTCGACGTGCCGCCGCGCGCTGCCGATCAGGGCGCGCAGGGCGTTCTCCTCGGGGTTGACGGTCTCGTAGTCGCGGTCGGCGTTGGTGTTGTCGTGCAGGGTCAGCGGGCTGCACTTGGCGTCCGCCGCCCCGGGAACGGGGCCGGGCCGGTACCCGGAGGCGGGGTCCGCGTCCTTAATGCCGACGCCGAGGCCGCCGACGGCTATCACGGGGACGTTCCCGGTGGCGGGCGCGGGCGGGTTGAGGTCGCGTTCGATCGACGGGCGGCAGGCGCCGCCGTCCGAGGAGGCGAACCAGGCGTTGTCGAGGACGCCGGTGCGGCCGCAGGTCCACTCCCACAGGGTGTCCAGGTAGCGGCCGGCGGAGGTCGCGGCGGGGCCGGTGAGCGCCAGGTCGACGTCCGAGACGGGGTGCGCGGTGTCCAGGTAGTCCTTGCTCCAGCTGTTGATGCCGCCGGTGAGGACGGTGCGTCCGTCGACCACCAGGAGCTTGGAGTGGTTCCACGAGAAGGCGGTGCGCGAGGCGGTCATCGAGGCGATGTTGAGGCTGACCGACGCGGCGGCCGGGCCGAGCTTGGCGACCAGTTCGTCCCGGTAGCGCGAGGGCAGCGAGGTGGCGCTGTACAGCGGCACCGCGCCGACCAGGACGCGCACCACCGGGCGGTGCCCGGCGGCGACCGAGGCCTTGAGTCCGGCGACCAGGGCGTCCTCGAACCCGCCGTCGGGGAAGGGCGCGAGGGTGGAGACGTCGACGGTCCTGGTGGCGGCGGAGACGTCGGCGGTCATCTTCGCTGGACCAGGCGCTGCGCACGGCCCTGGAGGGCATCTACCCGCCGCTGGCCACCTTCGAGCTGGTGGACTA
>NZ_JBEXJK010000646.1:0-2853 GCF_040609095.1 Kitasatospora sp. NPDC004799 | reverse complement strand
CGCGGCGGGCCAGGTGTTTTCCCGCGGTGCCGGCGTGTGGGTTGGCGAGGCCCCCCGCCCACACTCCCCACTCCCCGCCCCGGGCGGCGCGGCTACTGCTCGATGGCGATGCCCTTGAAGCCGATCACGAACGCGTCCGGGTCGTCGTCCTCGTCCAGGTGGTAGGTGGTGCTCGCCCCGGCGTCGGCGGCCTCGTGGCGCTCGTCGGCGGAGTTGTCGAGCGTGATGCAGCCCGCAGCCGGCCGGGCCACCGTTGTGCCGCCTCAGAAGAACCAGACGGAGAGGCGGGCCGTGTTCGGGGCGACGTCGCAGAAGTAGCCGACCGCCTCGCCGCGCGCCACGTAGGCCTGGCCGGCGGCCTCGCACGCGGCGCCGCTCGGGTACATGCCGACGTAGGTGTAACCGGTCGTCCGGGTGGTGGACGCCTGGGCGGCGGGGGCGACGGCGAGGCCGCCCGCGACGGCGAGCAGTCCGGCCAGGGCCATGGTGGAAACCGCTGTGCGCAGAGCCATGTTGGTCTCTTCCTCGCTCGGGGGAGAACGCCGGAGTCCGCTTCCCGGCGTTCGGCGGCGAGCTTTCCCGAATCCCGGATTCAGGGCAATGGTAGAGACCAATTTGGCAGAAAACCGCCGACCGGGGCGCAGTTCGGCCCCGCCGCCCCGGAGTCGGGGTGGCGGGGCCGAGGTGGCTGCGGGTCAGCGGGCGTCGAACTCGCCGGTGCGGACGGCGGTGACGAAGGCCTGCCAGGCGGAGGCGGGGAAGAGGATGGCTGGACCGGAGGGGTCCTTGGAGTCGCGTACGGGCATGACGCCGGCGAAGCCGTCGGCGACCTCCACACACGTACCCCCGCTGCCGCTATATGAACTCTTCCGCCAGCGGGCGCCAGTCAGGTCGACATCCATTCAAAGTCCCTCCGAACCGCACGGATCATGGCTACTGATTCGGTCTGGCCCAAGGCCTCGACCACGAGCCGATCGTAGTCGTTGCCCAGTGCCGTGATCGCGTCGGAATCCCGATCGAGGTAGCCGCGCTGCTCAGTCTCGCCGTAAGCGAGCTTTTTGCGGTCGGGCATGGTAAGGAGATGAACAAGTCGGGTGAACGGCCTGTTCTCGCCCAGCGAGTACGGTGCCACCTGAAGGATGATGTTGGGCCGGGCGGCCATTTCCTCAAGGTGAATCAGCTGTTTGACCATGACGTCTCGGCCACCGATGGGCCGCCTGAGACAGCTCTCGTCGATCACCGCGTGTAGGAGCGGCGGCGGCGTGCGGTCATAGATGTGCTGCCGGGCAAGCAGGAACTCGATTCGTTCATGAGCCTGCTCCGGAGTGACGGTACCTCGTCGGAGGTTGCCCTGCTCCCAGGCGACTGCGTACGGCCGGGTCTGCAGCAGTCCAGGGATGACATTGATCTCGAAGAGCCTGATCTTCTCCGCAGTCGCCTCGTAGTTGGCGTACTCGGGGAAGCCCGGCACAAGAGCCGTGTGCTTGGCCTGAAAGTACATCAGCATCAAAGTCCCACCCGTCTGCAGGACTTCGTCAGCCTTGGTAGCAAATTTCTTACTCGGAGGGCGGCGCGCAAGTTCAACGAACGAGACGTACGACGCGCTGACCCCGCACTTGCGGGCGAGCTGGTGCTGCAGGAGGCCCATTGCCTTGCGTGAGTTGCGGAGTTGGATGGCGAAGGGGGCCCAGGGGCCGGACTCCGGGTCAATCTCCTTGATGTTCACCATGGCTGCTCCAAATCCACTTCAGCGCCGCAGTCAAGTTGTTTGCGCTTCCGATGTTAGGCGTCACTGCGCCAGCATGTACACAGAACGTGAAACTCCGATCGCAGAGGGTTCTCATCCCATGCCCCACGACCAACTCCCGCGCCTCCACGGCTACGGCGTCCGCTGGGACCCCGAGGCCGACCGCTACCGGGTCCGCAACGAACTCACCGGCGAGTGGCTGCGCCGACCCGGCGGCGAGCTCGCCGCCTTCACCTTCTTCGGCGACGCCTACAGCGCCTGGCGCGCCTTCGAGGTCCACAAGCGCCCCGGGGAGGAGTGACCGCCATGTCCTCCACCCTCTCCCGCGCGACCGCCGAGCAGCGCCGCCAGGCCGCCGACGTCCTGGACGACCTCACCACCGTCCTCGCCCTCGGCGGCCTCCACCTCCCCACCCTCGAAGTCGACTGGGACGGCGGCCGCCTGACCTGCAGCTACCTGCTGCGCCTCACCGCCCGCCCCCTCGACCTCCTGCGCATGGTCGACCTGCTCCGCAAGGGCCTGCGCTACGAGCGCCTCGCCTTCGAGGACTGAACCCCCAGCCGCTGAACCCCCTGCCGCGTCGAGAAAGCGAAAACTCCCCCATGCAAGACCCCCGACTGCTCGCCAAGCCCCCCGTCTGCCGGCTCGGCTGCCTCGCCCTCGTCCGCAACCAGCGCGGCGACGTCCTGCTCGTCGACCCCGACTACATGGACGGCATGATCCTGCCGGGCGGCGCCGCCAAGCCCAACGAGCCCCCGCACCTGGCCGCCGCGCGACACCTGCACGCCGAGACCGGGCTGATCGTCCGCCTCACCGACGTCCTCGCCGTCGACTTCACCCCGGCCGACCGCCACCTGGAGCGCCTCAACCTGGTGTTCGACGGCGGCACCGTCCCCGACGGCACCCGGATCACCGTCCCCGCGCAGCGCCGGAGCGGCCTGCTCGGCGCCCGCTTCGTCCCCGCCCGCAACCTCTCGGAGTTCATGGCCCCCTCCCAGGCCGCCCGCGCCGCCGAGGCCCTCGCCGGGCGTTCCCTGCCCGCCCTCCTCCACGGCCAGCGCGCCGCCTGACCCTGCCCGAGCAGCAGCCGGCCCGGCGCGGACTCC
>NZ_JBEXJK010000645.1:0-2878 GCF_040609095.1 Kitasatospora sp. NPDC004799 | reverse complement strand
GGGTGGGGGCCACCCCCGGTGTGCCCCCCCCCCCCGGGGGGGCCGAGACGTACCGGGCCCGTCGACGAGCGGAACGGGAAACGCGAAGTGCCGGACCCGCCGACGAACGGGCCCGGCACGGTGCGGAGCCGGCCTGCCGACGAACAGGCCCGGCTCCGCGGTCACTCCCCGCTAGGGGGTGACGACCAGGTGCTCGGCGAGGAACCAGACCTGGGTCTCGCCGGTGCGGATGATCTGGGACACCAGGAGGTCCTGGGTCCCGTCGTCGCCGAGCTCCGCCGTCCGGGTGGCGGCGTCGCGGACGTCGGTGAGGATCGTCTCGTGCGCGTCCAGGAGGCGCGAGAGCATCGACTGCACGCCCTCGATGCCGTCCGGCGGGCGCGGCACGCCCGTGATCTCGGCGGCGTGCCGGGGGTCGCCCACCGCGACGCCGCCGAGGCTCTGCACCCGTTCGGCGAGCGCGTCGACCAGCTCCAGCTGCTCCTGGGCGTGCTTGTCGAAGAGCAGGTGCAGCTGGTAGGCCGTCGGCCCGCGCATGCCCCAGTGGTACTTCTTGTACAGCGCGTACAGGAACTGGGTGTCCGCGAGGACGCGGTTGAGCCGCTGGCAGGAGTACTGCCGGGCGTCGTGGGAGAGCGCGATCGGCAGCTGGGTGACGGTGCCGAACTCCTGGAGTTCGGGGCCGTGCTGGTGGAGGTGGGGCTGGCTGGTCATGGTGCGTCCTGGGTCCTGTGCGGTGGGGCTGGTCGGGCAGGTGGGACTGGTCGGGGTGGTCGGGCTGGTCGGGGTGGTCACTTGTCCAGCGACCGGACGGCCTCGCGGATCAGGTCGGCGACCCGCTCGGGCCGGGAGAGCATGACCAGGTGCGAGGAGTCCACCTCGACCGTGGTCATGCCGGCCCGCTGGTAGCCGAACCGCTGGACCTCGGGGTTGAGGGTCCGGTCGGCGCTCGCGACGAGCCCCCAGGACGGCTTGGTCCGCCACGCCGCGGTGGGCGCGGCCTCGCCGAACGCGGCCGCGGCGAGCGGGCGCTGGGAGACGGCGAGGACCCGGGCCAGCGCGGGGTCGACGTCGGCCGCGAAGATCGCCGGGAGGCGGTCCACCTCGACCGACACGTCGGTGCCCTCGCCGTCCCCGCCCTCCAGCGGGAAGGGGCTGTACACGAGCGCGGAGGCGAGCTCGGAGTCGGGGAAGCGGCCCTGCAGCTCGCCCAGGCTCTCGCCCTCCTCCAGCGCGTAACCCGCCAGGTACACCAGCGCCTTGACGTTCTCCTCGGCGCCCGCCACGGTGATCACGGCGCCGCCGTACGAGTGGCCGACCAGCACGACCGGCCCGGGGATCCGCCGGACCACCGACGCGATGTAGGCGGAGTCCCCGGTCAGGGTGCGGTTGGGCACGGCCGGCACCACCACGTCCAGTCCGTCGGCCAGCAGCTCGGGGACGACCCGGGCGAAGGTGGAGCCGTCGGCGAAGGCGCCGTGCACCAGCACGACGGTGGGTGTGTCGTTCGTCGTCATCAGGGGTCCTTACTGGGGCCTCGCCGAGGCCTCCGGATCACGGGTGTCTGTGGTCCTCAGGCTAGGAACGCGCGGGCCACGGGCCTGTTCCGACGGCGCACAGTCCGCGGTCGGTCCGCGCACCCGTCGTGCCGGTCGGCCCGCGCCGCCGCCGTGCCTCGGTCCGCCCCGCCGCCGTGCCGGTCGGCCCGGTGTCACCCGTTCGCCCGCGGGTCAGCCCGTCCGTAGCGCTCTCGGACGATTCAGGGTGCTCTCACAGGCAACCGGCCGCCGCCGACCGCCCCTAGCGTGTGAACCGCCGCAGCCTCCCGCTGTGCCGTAAGAAAGGGAAACCCCATGCCGTACATCACCGTTGGCCAGGAGAACTCCACCTCCATCGACCTCTACTACGAGGACCACGGCACCGGCCAGCCGGTCGTCCTCATCCACGGGTTCCCGCTGAGCGGGCACTCCTGGGAGCGCCAGAGCGCCGCCCTGCTGGAGGCCGGCTACCGCGTCATCACCTACGACCGCCGCGGCTTCGGCCAGTCCTCCCAGCCGACCACCGGCTACGACTACGACACCTTCGCCGCGGACCTCCACACCGTGCTGGAGACCCTCGACCTCCGCGACGCCGTGCTGGTCGGCTTCTCGATGGGCACCGGCGAGGCCGGCCGGTACCTGGGCACCTACGGCTCCGAGCGGATCGCCAAGGTCGCCTTCCTGGCCTCGCTGGAGCCCTACCTGCTGAAGACCGACGACAACCCGGACGGCGCCGCCCCGCAGGAGTTCTTCGACGGCATCGTCGCCGCGGTGAAGGCCGACCGGTACGCCTTCTACACCGGCTTCTTCAACGACTTCTACAACCTGGACGAGAACCTCGGCACCCGGATCAGCGAGGAGGCCGTCCGCAACAGCTGGAACGTCGCCGCCAGCGGCGGCTCCTTCGCCGCCTCGGCCGCGCCGACCACCTGGTACACGGACTTCCGCGCCGACATCGCCAAGATCGACGTGCCGGCCCTGATCCTGCACGGCACCGGCGACCGCACCCTGCCGATCGAGAACACCGCCCGCGTCTTCCACAAGGCGCTGCCCTCGGCCGACTACGTGGAGATCGAGGGCGCGCCGCACGGCCTGCTCTGGACCCACGCCGAGGAGGTCAACACCGCGCTGCTGGCGTTCCTCGCGAAGTGAGCCCGGTCGGCCCGCGCACCCCCCGGCCGCGGCCGACCGTCCCACCCGGTACCGCCCCCGCTCTCCCGCCCCGGACAGCGGGGGCGGTACCGGCCACCCCGTCGCGCCCGGCGGGGCCGAGCCGCCGGGGGCCGGGGGGGGTGCAAAACCCGGGGTGCCCCCCCGGAAGTGAGCGTAAACCCGGGGAA
>NZ_JBEXJK010000644.1:0-2883 GCF_040609095.1 Kitasatospora sp. NPDC004799 | reverse complement strand
GCCCTGGCGGCCGAGGCGCGCCGGCTGGTGGGCGCCTGAGCCCCGGGCCCGGTGCCAACGCGCCCGCTCAGAGCCGCACCGGCAGCCGCAGCAGGTGGAAGCCGTCGGCCGGCCAGTGGCCGAACTCCAGCTCCTCCCGGGCGACTCCGAGCGCCGCCTGCGGCCGCTGGATCACCACCTGGTCCAGCACCACCGAGGTGACCAGCCGGCCGAGCGCCGCGCCCAGGCAGTAGTGCGCGCCGTGGCCGAACGCCAGGTGGCCGTCGCCGCGCCCGAACTCCCGGGCGATGTCGAGGCGTTCGGGGCGCCCGCCGTACTCCCGCGGGTCGTGGTCGGCGGCCAGCAGGGCGATGGTGACCGGGTCGCCGGTGCGCAGCGCCGTCCCGGCGAACGCGAAGTCCTCGGCCGCGTACACCGTCGCGCCGATCCGCACCAGGCTGACGTGGCGCAGCAGTTCGGGCACGGCCCGCTCCAGCAGCTGCGGCTCGGCGCGCAGCCGGGCCAGCTGCTCGGGGTGGTCGAACAGGGCGAGCAGGCCGTGGGCGAGGAACAGCGCGGGCGGGGTGATACCGGTGTTGATCAGCAGGAAGACCGTCGCGACCAGGTAGTCCTCGTCCGGCGCCTGCTCGCCCTCGCGGACGTCGTGCACCAGCGCGGAGACCAGGTCCTCGGCGGGCTCGGCGCGGCGGCGGGCGACCAGCTCCTTGGTGTACTCGACGATGCCGACCAGGCCCTCGACGGCCCGGCTGCCGTCGCCGTACGCGAAGTCGCGGATCCAGTCGCAGACCCGGGGCCGGTCGGCCTCGTCGACGCCGACCAGCTCGCAGATCACCTGGGTGGTCAGCGGGTAGGCGAACTCGTTCAGCAGGTCGGCCGGTTCGGACCGGGCCGCGAGATCGGCCAGCAGGTCGGCGCCGGTGCGCTCGACGAAGCCGCGCAGGGCGGCGATCCGGCGGGCGGTGAAGGCGCGGGTGAGCGGCCCGCGGCGGCGGGCGTGCTCCTCGCCGTCGAACAGCGCGAGGTGGTCGGAGAGGTACTTGGCGTACTCGGCCGGGAAGGCGTCGAAGGCGGCGGCCAGCAGCTCGTCCTGCGGGTCCGCACCGTCTCCGGTCGGGGCGGCGAGCCCGGTGCGGTCCCGGACCAGCCGGGGCTCGGACAGCGCGGCCTTGACGTCGGCGTAGCGGGTGACCAGCCGGACCGGGGTGTCCAGCCCGGGCAGGACGACCAGCGGCAGCTCGTCCTGGTCGCGGAACCGGGCGTAGGCGCCGACGGGGTTCTCGACGTCCTCGGGGGTGAGCTGGACGGGCGTGGTGGTCATGGCGGCTGCTCCTTCGGTGACTCGGCCGCCCGGTGGCGGGCCGTTTCGATGCCTGGAGCCTGCCGGGGTGCGCCTTCACCGCGGTTTCAGCGCGGTTTCAGCCACCCGGCCGACGGTCGGGACACCCACCCACCGCCCCGCACGGCGCCGGGTTCGTCACGGGGCCGTCACAGCCGGCCGCCGACGCTTGCCCGGGCCCGGGGCGGCCCGGGAGCGTGGAGCCACACGCAGGGGACACCAGGGGGCGGGATGCGGACGGTACGGCTGTCGTTCATGCGGCAGTGGGGCGGCAACATCGGGATCGGCTGCGCGCTGGCGCTGGTGGCGATGCTCGCGCTGGCCGGAGCCGGCGTCGCCGGCCCGGGCGAGGCCACCCTGATCGGCGTGCTGGTCGCCGTCGCGGCGGCCTTCGCGGTGCCGCACACCTACTGGCTGCGCGAGGAGGAGGACGGGCTGACCCTGGTCCGGCTGCTGGTCCCGCGCCGCTACGCCTGGTCGCGGATCCGCGGCCTGGCCATGGAGTTCGCGGAGGAGACCGAGACCAGCGCTCACCACCTGACCCTGCGGCTGCGCCTGGTGGACCCGCCGGGCCGCTCCTGGGGCCCGGTGCTCGGCCGGGTCCACGTCACCGAGGACGACCGGCCGCGCGGCGTCGAACCGCCCGCCCTGGCCGAGCTGTTCGCGCTGTTCGGTAGGCGCCAACTGCCCGTCGACCGGCCGGAGTTCGCCGACGCCGTGCTCGACGTCCACGGGCTGCCGCGGATGCCGCCCCCGCCGGTGCGGAGCGTGCCGGTCGGTCCGGTGCCCACGGCGGCGCAGGCCTACGCGGACGCCCCGGGGGCCGAGGAGGAGGAGCGGGCGCTGGCCGGGCGCCGGAGCACCCCCAAGAGCCCGCCCCGCACCCGGCGCGCCCACCTGCTGCGCACCGCCGCCCTGGCCGACCGGCTCGCGCTGGCGGGCGGTGACGCGGACCGCGACCAGGTGGTGCGAGCCCGGATCGCGGCGGGGTGGCTGACCGAGCACGACGGCGTCACCGCCGACGGCGAGGACGCGCGCGGATACGTCCGCCAGCAGTACCTGGAGTGGTCCAGGACCTCCGCCGACTGACCCGGGAGCCTGGGGGTCAGTGCGCGGCGGCCAGCCGGCCGCGGGCGGTCCGTAGCGAGCGGCCGCGCGGCGCGGGGTGCCAGGGCCCTCCTCGGCGAGCTCGTCCGCCGGTCACAGCTGGGCGGTGAGGGCGACCAGCAGGGCGGCGAGCCCCACCGCCAGCCAGGCGACGTAGTCCCCCAGGAGGCCGGAGTGCAGGCGGCGCAGCGGCAGGACGACGGCGCGGTACGGGCCGCCGGTGCCGCGCCGCGGATCGCGGCGGACGGCGGCGGTGGCGACGCCGACGGCCAGCAGCGCGGAGAGCAGGCCGAGCCCGAGGCCGGAGGCCGTCCACCAGGCCTCCGGCGGGGCGGCGGCGGGGACGGGCGGGCGGGCGCCCGAGGGTGTCGGCGAGGTAGGCCTCGCGGCCGGTGAAGGCGGCGGCGCCCGCCGCCAGGGCCCGCCCGACACCGGGCAGG
>NZ_JBEXJK010000643.1:0-2895 GCF_040609095.1 Kitasatospora sp. NPDC004799 | reverse complement strand
GGGGAGGCGGGCCGCACGGCCGTCGTGGTCGAGCTGGACGGGCGGCCGGCGGCCGTCCTGGCGGTCGGCGACACGCTGCGCTCGGGCAGCTGGCGGGCGCTCCACCGGCTGCGCGGGCTGGGCTTGGAGACCGTCCTGCTGACCGGGGACGGCCCCGGCGCCGCCCGGGCGGTGGCGGCCGAGCTGGGCATCGAGCGGGTGCACGCCTCGGCCTCCCCCGAGCGCAAGGCCGAGGTGGTGGCCGAACTGCGCGCCGCCGGCCGGACGGTCGCGGTGGTCGGCGACGGCGTCAACGACGCGGTGGCGCTGGCCTCGGCGGACCTCGGGGTGGCGCTGGCCTCCGGCAGCGACGCCGCGATCGGCGCGGCGGGGCTGACCCTGGTGCGCGGCGACTTCGAGGCGGTGGTGGACGCCGTACGGCTGGCGCGGCAGACCCTGGCGACCATCCGGGCCAACCTGCTCTGGGCCTTCGGCTACAACCTGGTGCTGATCCCGCTGGCGGCGGTCGGGCTGCTCAACCCGATGCTGGCGGCCGTCGCGATGTCGCTCAGCTCGCTGCTCGTGGTGGGCAACAGCCTGCGGCTGCGCACCTGGGAGCCGGGGCGGGGACAGCGCAAACCGCAACGTGGGGGCCGGGCCCGGGGAGGACGTCGGTGAAGGCGACCGAACGGCTCAGGGTGGTCGGCCCGCCGGTCGGCGCGGCGGCGCTGGCGCTGGTGCTGCTCACCGGGTGGACGGCGTTCGGCGGGGCCGGCCGGGCCCGTCCGGTGGCGGCCGAGCCGGGCTGGGTGCTGCTGCCCGCGGCCGGCGCGGCCTCCGCCACCGCGGCCTTCTTCACGATCCGCAACCCGGGCGACGTACCGGACGAACTGACCGGCGCCAGCTGGGAGTTCGGCGGCCGGATCACCCCGAAGCGGCACCTGCACCAGGGCGCGGCTGGCCGCTGGGAGGCGGCACCGGCGCTCCCGGTGCCGGGCCGCGGCGAGCTGCGGATGACCCCGGAGGACGCGGACCTGATGATCGCCGACCCGCCGCCGCTGCGGGCCGGCCAGTGGGTGGAGTTCACCCTCACCTTCCGCCACAGCCCGCCGCTGCGGCTCGGCGCGCAGGTGCTGCCCGCGGCCGAGCGGCCGCGCTGAACGACGACGCCGAACCGACGTACCGAACCGCCGCACCGAACGGCGTCGGGGCGTGTCCCGCGGAGACCGGAAGGCCCCCGCGGAACACGCCCCGCTCCCGTCGCTCAGGAAGGACGCTCGCCGAGCGTCTCCTCGGCCGGCCGGCGCGGGGTGGCCGCACCGGGCGGGCCGTAGCCGGCCCGCAGCACCAGCTGGACGTGGCCCGGCCCGGACGCCGGGTCGCGCAGCGCCCAGCGGGTGTCCGGCCACTCGACCGCCTGGTGCCAGACGCTGAGCCGCACGCCGTGCACCGTGGCCAGCAGCCAGACCCGCTCCAGCGCCTGCCCGGTGCGCAGCCAGTCCAGCGGGCCGTCGCCGGGGGTGCTGAGGGTGCACAGCTGGGGCAGCGCCTCGAAGCGCTGGGAGGGCCGGGAGGGCTGCTGCCCGGGGGCCTCCGGCGGACGGCCGGCGAACTCGCGCATCGGCACCCGGGCCTCGTGGTCCTGCGGGCCGAGCGCGGCCTGCGGGATGCCGTCCTCGGCGGTGCCGTCGTCGGGCCGCAGCCAGGAGCGGGACTCCGCGGTACGGGCCGGGTCGGCGGCGTTGCGGCGCTCGGCCTCGGCGGTGAGCGCCTGCACCCGCCGTACGCCCTCCTCCTCCAGCGCGGCCAGCGCCACGCCCTCCTCGCGGGCGGCGTCGATGAACTCGCCGATCACCGCCTCGGGCACGTCGCGCTGGGTGAAGGGCTCCCGGCTGGAGTGCCGGGCGGCGATGGCGGGGTAGAGGTCGCGGCCGAACGGGGTCTGCTCGGCGGCCGGGCGGGAGAGGTCGAGCACGGCGAGCAGGGCGGGCTCGGCGGCCTCCGGCAGCAGCCGGACCAGCGGTTCCCGGTCCAGCCGCCCGGCCGCCACCCGCAGGTTGAACACGGCCGCGCCGACCGCGATGTGCACCGCGGCGCCGACCGGGTCGGCCAGCGGTACGGAGCGCCCGGTGTCGGCGTACACGGCGAGCCCGCGCCCGTCCGGGGTCGGCACGAAGCGCCAGGGCTGGCTGTTGTGCAGCGACGGCGCCGCGCCGCCCGCGGTGGCGAGCAGGCGCAGGTCGGCCGCGCTGAGCATCTGGGTGAGAGCCGGGTCGAGCGTCATGGCGATCCACTCCTTCACCCGCGGGGCGTCGGCTTCGACCGCGGGGTTCGCGCGCACGCGCCGGGAGGCGCGCACGCCCGGAGGTCCCGCTGTTTCCGAGCGTGCGCGCCCCGCGCACGCCGACGAAAGGGCCCTTGGGCCTGTTCTCGGGCCCGCAGGCCCGCAGGCCCGTCCGGTGGATCGGGACGGGGGGCGGATCCACCGGACGGGCCGCTCCTCACCCGTGCGGGACGACCGCGACGGGGGCCTCGGCGTGGTGCAGGACGGCGTGCGCGACCCGGCCGAGCCGGGGGCCGAACTCGATCGGGCGCCGGCCCCGGCCGACCACGACCAGCGCGGCGCCGGCCGAGGCCTCGACCAGGGCGCGGGCCGCGCCGAGCCGCACGTCCTCGACCACCTCCACGTCCGGGTGCTGCTCGCGCGGGCCGGCCAGGGCGAGCGAGAGCAGCTTGGCCTCCAGCGCCTCCAGCTGGGCGAGCTCGGCCGCCGGGACGGCGCCGCCCGCGTAGCCGAACACCGGCGGCAGGTCCCAGCCGTGCCTTCGCGGCCGTCACCGGCGACTTCGCGACGATCTTCGAGCGCGCCCAGCCGACCTTCAAGAACAACTACATGTACATGGCCGGGTACACCGA
>NZ_JBEXJK010000642.1:0-2913 GCF_040609095.1 Kitasatospora sp. NPDC004799 | reverse complement strand
GCTCCCCCGCGCCCGACCGCCCGCCCGGCGGCAGCGCCCGCACGGCGGGTGCCGCGACCGCCGCCGGAGCCGCCGCGACGGCCGCCCCCGAGGCCGTTCCGCTGCCCCGGCGGGCCTCCACCGCGCTGACGATCCACTCCGGCACCGCCTCGCTCGCGGGCTCCGCCCCGCCCGGCCCGGGACCGCCCGGCGGCTGCCCGCGCACCCCGGCCGCCCAACGGAACGCCGTGGTACCACGGGTGAGGTCGTGTCCGACCGATCGGGCGTCGATCTCGGCCCGACTCCGCTTCAGCTCGCCCTCCGTCCACTCGCGCACCCGCAGCCGACCGCTCACCAACACCGGATCACCCTTGGACAGCGAGCCGATCAGGTTGACCGCCAGCGCCCGCCAGGCCGTCACCCTCACCCACTGCGTCTCGCCGTCCACCCAGCACTCGCGCTGCCGGTCGTACCGCCGCTCCGTGCAGCCCAGCCGGAAGTTGGCCATCGGCACCCCGCCGCTGGTTTCGCCGTAGCTCACCTCCGTCGCCACATTGCCGATCACCGTCACGTGCGTCTCGCTCACAGCACACCCTCCGTTCTCGCCGATGCACCGTACGGAATCGACCGGTGCGCCTTGAGCGTGCACTTCGGAGGAAATCCCGGCGACCGAGTTCCGAAATCCTGTGGATAACTCGGGCCGGTGGAACTGTTTTGTCACTCGCAGGGGTGAATTTCGGCCTTCCATGGCCACTTCGGCGCCCAGCTCTTCGCGGCCATGACAACAAACCCGCTGCTCGCCGCCCCGCCGGCAGACCCCCGAACCGCCCCGAGCCCGCCCGGGAACGCGCACCGGAACGCGCCCCGACGGCCGTCCGCGCACGTCATCCGACCGGTGCAACGGCGATTACGGCCCCCCACCCGCGCCGCCGGCGGCACATTCTCCGTGCCGAATCCATAACGGGTGAGGAGGCAGCCCCGTAACGACTGCACAACGTCCGGCGCGGAACACTCCCAGACCGCTGCACTCACGGCCTTCACCTGCGATTATCGGACCGCTCCACCGAACCGACACACCAACGGCGGTGTCGTCGCACCCGGCCGGGGAACCGGTCACCCTTATCCTGTCCCCGACAGGGCGAGGGCCCACGACCCCCACCCCCACCCTCAGGTACGGGGCCGGACAGCGCGCGCCCCGGCGCCCGCCAGCCCGATCCCGGCCACGGTCGCGCCCGCCAGGGCGCCGCCCGTCCCGCCCCCATAGCTCAGCGGATAGAGCACCCGCCTTCTAAGCGGTAGGTCGCAGGTTCGAATCCTGCTGGGGGCACCACCCGGCAATTCCGCAGGCCAACACACCGGCGAACACTTTCCGTGTCCGATGTGGACCTCCCGGTAATCCCACGCACCAACCGCTTTGCGCACCCATCGCACAGAACTCGTGACGATGCGTGGCATGGCGGCCGCGAATACGGGCCGGAATCGGACCCGACCGGAACGCCCCGAATTCCCGGAATCCCCCGCCCTCAGCCGGCGGATGCCCGCCCCGGGCCGGCAGCCCAACCGGACCCAACCGGCCTGACCGACCCGACCGGCCCGACCGGCCCGACCGGCCCGACCCGACCGGCGGGCCGCGGCTACTCCGCCCGCCCCGCCCGCCCCGCCAGCCCCGCCAGGTAGGCGTCCAGCAGCTCCGTCTGCCGCTCCGCCGGGAACTCCTCCGGCGCGAACAGCGCCTGCACCACCAGCCCCAGCACGAAGGCCTGCGCCCCGGCCGCGAGCGCGGCCGGATCGGCCTGCGCCGGGAGCTCCCCCAGCCGCTGGGCGTCCGCGACGTGCGCCGTGAGCGCCGTGCGCGAGCGCGCGTAGCGGCCCGCGTGCGCGGCCGCCAGCTCCGGGTCGGCCAGCGCGTGGTCCCAGGAGCCGACCCAGATCCGGTTGTCGGCCGCCCCCTCGCCGTCCAGCGGCAGCGTGTCCAGCAGCGACGCCCGCACCCGGGCCAGCCCGACCGGCGGCGGACTGCCGTCGGCCGGGGCGGTGCGCCGGGGGCGGGCCATCGAACGCCGGTCCAGCTCCTCCAGCGCATGGCTGAGCAGCGCCCGCTTGTTCGGGAAGTAGTGCGTCAACATCCCGGTGGAGGCGCCGAGTTCGGCGGCCACCGCGCGCAGGGTCAGCCCCTCGAAGCCCCGGGTGGAGAGCACCCGCCACACCCCCTCGGAGACTTCCGAGCGGCGGGCGTCATGGTCTCCACGGGCCGGTGTCATGGGGGCTATCGTACATACCAAACGTTTGTTATGAATGATCCAGCCCACCTCAGCACCGCCCGCGAAAGGCCCGCCCGTGTTTGCCGTACCGCTCACCGAGAACGCCGAACTGCGCCCGCTGGAGCCCTGGCAGGCTCCCGAGTTCCTGACCCACCTCGACCGCGCCCGCGCCCACACCGACCCGTGGATCCCGTGGGCCACCTTCTCCACCGACCTGGACTCCGCCCGCGCCACCCTCCAGCGCTACGCCGACGGCCTGGCCGCCGACCAGAAGCGGATCTACGGCATCTGGCTGGACGGCACGCTGGTCGGCGGCGTGATGTTCGTCAGCTTCGACGCCCGCTCCGGCGTCTGCGAGATCGGCGCCTGGACCGAACCGGCCGGCGAGGGCCACGGGCTGATCACCCGCGCCGTCCGGCAGCTGCTCGACTACGCCTTCGTCACCCGCGGCATGCACCGCGCCGAGTGGTGGTGCTCCTCCGTCAACGCCCGCAGCCGGGCGGTCGCCGAGCGGCTCGGCATGACCCGCGACGGCGTGCTGCGCGAGTGGTACCCGTACAACGGGGTCCGCTACGACAAGGAGATCTGGGCCATCCTGGCCTCCGAGTGGACCGCCCAGGACTGAACCGGTACGGCGCGGGGCCCGGTGGACCACAGGGGAGTCCACCGGGCC
>NZ_JBEXJK010000641.1:0-2933 GCF_040609095.1 Kitasatospora sp. NPDC004799 | reverse complement strand
AAGGCCTGCTCCAGGAACGCCCCCTCCGCCTGCATCTGCGCGACGTACTCCGCCTGGTCGCCGCGCGGGGTGGCGGACAGCGACACCTGCCGGTCGCCCGAGCTCCACAGCTCGGTGGTGTACCCGGGCACCGAGCCGTTGTGCCCGTAGACCGGTCCGCAGGAGAGCTGCCAGCTGGCCAGGCCGAGCCCGTAGCCCAGCGCGGTCGGCACGCCCTCGATGTCGATCGGGGTGGTCGTGGTCATCTCCTCGAGCAGCGCCGGCGGCAGCAGCCGGCCGCCCAGCAGGGCCTTCTCGAAGCGGTTCAGGTCGCCCAGGGTGGAGATCAGCTCCCCGGCCGAGTTCGCCCAGGTGAGACTGGCCACCGTCACGTCCCGGTCGCTGTGGTCCGCCGGGCCGGGGCCCTCGGGCAGCGTCACGTAGCCGTGGGCGTGCGGGCCCCGGATTCCGGTGGCCGTGCCCGGGAAGTAGGTGCTGGTCAGGCCGAGCGGGCGCAGGATGCGCGCGGTGATCTCCTGGGCGTAGCCGTGCCCGGTCACCTTCTCGATGATCATGCCGAGCAGGGTGAAGTTGACGTTGGAGTAGCTGTACCCGGTGCCCGGCGGGAAGTTGGGCGCGTGCGCCACCGAGGAGGCCACCACCTGGGCCGGGGTGATGTGCCGGGTCAGGCCGCCCCCGTCCAGCCAGTTCCGGATCACCGCGGGGTCCGACCAGTCGGGGAACACCCCGCCCTTCTCGTTGGTGGAGTCCCAGAGCCCGGAGCGGTGGCCGAGCAGGTGACGGACGGTGATGTGCTCGCCGTTCGGCACCAGTCCGGGCAGGTGGCGCTCGATCGGGTCGTCCAGGCCGATCCGGCCCTCCCCGACCAGTTGGAGCACCGCGGTGGCGGTGAACACCTTGGTGACGCTGCCGACCCGGAACCGCCCGTCGGCGCGGACCGGTGCGCCGGTGGCCAGGTCGGAGACGCCGGACGCCCCGCGCCAGGCCCCGTTCCCGTCCCTGACCTCCGCGATCGCCCCGACCGCACCCGCGTCGGTCAGCGCCCGCAGCGCCGCCGCCCGCGGATCGCCGGGGCCCGGCCGCCCGTCGGCGGCCTCGGCCGCACCGGCCGCGACCACCGGCCCGGCCAGTGCCAGACAGACCGCCCCCACCAGCGCGGAAAACGTACGACGTGCCATGCGACCCCCACCTTCGCCGTCGGCGAGCAGCTCCTCGCCCTCGCCGCCCAGCCTCGCCGCACCGCTGACGGCCGGTCATCCTCCGCCGGGAGGAGCCGGCCGTACGCCTGCGAACGGAGGGCCTCCGCCGGAAGGCGGAGGCCCCGCCGCGGGCCCGACCGCCGGGCGGCTAGCGCGCGGGGGCCGGGCGGACGGGGTGCTTGCTCAGGATGGACACCCGGTTGAAGGAGTTGATGGTGATCGCCACCCAGACCGCCGCGGAGATCTCCTCGTCGTTCAGCACCTCGCGCGCCACCGCGTACGCGGCCTCCTGGAGCGCCGCGTCCGCCGGGGCGGTGGTGGCCTCGGCGAGCCCGAGCGCGGCGCGCTCGCGGTCGCTGAACACCTCGGTGTCGCGCCAGGCCGCGAGCACGCCCAGACGCTGGGCGGTCTCGCCCTCGCGGACCGCGGCCCGGGTGTGCACGTGCAGGCAGTAGGCGCAGCCGTTGATCTGCGAGACGCGGAGGTTGACCAGCTCGATCAGCCGGCGGTCCAGCCCGGCCTCGGCCGCCACCTCGCGCGCCGCCTCGGCGGCGGCCAGCAGCGCCTTGTACGCCTGGGGGCTCTGCTTGTCGATGAACACCCGCCGGTCCGTCGGAACCGCCGTCACATCACTCACCTGGACTCCTTAGGCTGATCGCACTGTCGCCCGCCACTCTGCCATGGCATGATAGTTGAATATAGAACTAATTGGCACCTGGGAGGGACCAACCCGTGAGCACCGCCGAGACCGACCTCGTCGAGACGCCCGCCGCCGACCCGCGGGTGGAGGTCCTGCCCGCCCGGGACGTACCGCTCGGCGGCCCGCGCGCGATGACCGTACGCCGCACCCTGCCGCAGCGCTCCCGCACCATGATCGGCGCCTGGTGCTTCGTCGACCACTACGGCCCCGACGACGTCGCGGACACCGGCGGCATGGACGTCGCCCCGCACCCGCACACCGGGCTGCAGACCGTGAGCTGGCTGTTCACCGGCGAGATCGAGCACCGGGACAGCCTCGGCGTGCACGCGTACGTCCGGCCCGGCGAGGTCAACCTGATGACCTCCGGCCGCGGCATCGCCCACTCCGAGGTGTCCACCCCGGCCACCACCGTCCTGCACGGCGTCCAGCTGTGGGTCGCCCTGCCCGAGGAGCACCGGCACACCGGGCGCGACTTCCGCCACCACGTGCCCGCCCCGGTCGCCCTGGACGGCGGCGAGGCGCGGGTCTTCCTCGGCAGCCTGGCCGGCGACACCTCCCCCGTCCCCACCTTCACCCCGCTGCTCGGCGCCGAGCTGATCCTGCGCCCGCACGCCACCGTCACCCTCGACGTCGACCCCGCCTTCGAGCACGGCCTGCTGGTCGACAGCGGCGAGGTCCGCCTCCTCTCCACCCCGCTGCGCCCCGCCGACCTCGGCTACGTCGCCCCCGGCCACCGCACCCTCGCGCTCACCAACACCGGCGGCTCCGACGCCCGCCTGGTCCTGCTCGGCGGCACGCCCTTCGAGGAGCGGATCGTCATGTGGTGGAACTTCATCGGGCGGTCCCACGAGGACATCGTCCAGGCCCGCGAGGAGTGGCAGGCCGCCGGTGACCGCTTCGGCGCCGTCCAGGGCTACCCGGGCGACCGCCTCCCCGCCCCGGAGCTCCCGGGCATCCCCCTCAAGCCCCGGGGAAACGTCCGCTGACCTGGGTGTTTGCCAACCGGGGGTGGGGGGGGCGGGGGGCGCGCCACC
>NZ_JBEXJK010000640.1:0-2956 GCF_040609095.1 Kitasatospora sp. NPDC004799 | reverse complement strand
GGAGCACCTGCTGGAGGTAGAGGTTGAGGAAGAACCACATCGGCACCCAGGCCGCGGCCAGCAGGAACTGGGCGAGGTTGGCGGCGCCGAGGTTCCGCACCCTGGTCGGCCGGCTGCACACCGACGCCACCGGCAAGCGGGTGACCCACGCCGTGGCGACCCGGGACGGCAAGGAGCTGACGATCCGGGCCGAGCGCTTCGTCGTCGCCTGCGGCGCCGTCAACACCGCCGCGCTGCTGCTGCGTTCGGGCCTCGCCAACGGGTCGGGCCGGGTCGGGCGCAACTACATGGTGCACAACAGCACCTTCCTGGTCGCCGCCGACCCCGCCCGCCGCAACCGGGCGGTCTTCCAGAAGACCCTGGGCCTGAACGACTGGTACCTCGCCAAGAACGGCCGCCCCCCGCTGGGCAACGTCCAGATGCTGGGCAAGCTCCAGGAGCCCATGGTGCGCGCGGCCCGCCCGAACGTGCCCGCCGCGCTGCGGCGGTTCGTCACCCGCCGCAGCCTCGACCTCTACCTGACCAGCGAGGACCTGCCGACCCCGGACAACCGGGTCGTCCTGGACGCGGCCGGGCGGATCACCGTGCACTGGCGGCCCAACAACCTCGGCGCCCACCGGGAGCTGGTCCGCCGCACCACCCGCTCGCTGCGCGCGGCCGGGTACCCGCTGGTGTTCACCCGGCGGATGGGCATCGAGACCAACTCCCACCAGTGCGGCACGGCGGTGATGGGGACCGACCCGGCCACCAGCGTGGTCGACCCGGCCGGGCGCACCCACGAGCACGACAACCTCTGGGTGGCGGACGCCTCGGTGTTCTGCTCCTCGGCGGCGGTCAACCCGGCCCTGACCATCGCCGCGAACGCCTTCCGGATCTCCGGGGGAGTGCTGGGCTGAGCTCGAACCCGCCCGGTCGGTGCACCCGGGGACCCCGGCCGTCGGCCGGGGTCCCGCCGTTCCTGGCCTCAGTCGGCGAGCTGCTTGGTGCTGAACGGGATGGTGACGCGGTAGTTGACCTCGTCGCCGTGCACCGGGTGGCCGGCGGGGGAGAGCATCGAGTAGGCGGTGACCTGCGCCCGGTAGATCCGGACCGGGGAGTCCCCGGTGAAGTCCTGCGGCGGGCGGGCGCGCCGGGCCCGCGCCGTCTCGTCCGGGTAGCGCCGCCGGTAGTACAGCTCGCAGCCCTCGACCAGGTCCGCGCCCTCCAGGACCTCGGCCCGGGCGAGCGCGTACAGGGCGTCGCCGCCCCCGCCCGCCGGGTTGGAGTCGTAGACCGTCAGCGAGACCACCGGGTTGGCCGCGATGTTCCGCGAGTGCAGGGTGTCCAGCCCCGAGATCCAGTAGAACCGGTCCTCGTCGTCCCAGGCGTGGGCCAGGGCGGACACCCAGGGGACGGCCTGCGGCGAGGCGGTACCGAGGGTCAGGTAGCGGGTGGAGCGGAGGATCTCGCGTGCGGAGGTGCAGAGTTCGTCGTCCGAGCTGGGCACAGTGCCTCCGGTTCGGTGAGCTGGGGCTGCCACGGGGTTCGCACGGGCAAGGTGGGCGGATCGCGTGCTCCGCCGGGCGTCCTGCGGCCGGGCGCCGGGACGCCGGTACTTCGCGTCCCCACTCTACCGACGCCCGGCGACGGCCAGAAGAGGGCCGCGAGCGGGGCCGGGTCAGGGCGCGGGCCGCGAGCTGAGGACGGTCTGCAGCCCGCCGCCCCGGGCGAGGTTGACGAGGCTGCTCCGGTTGGCCCGGCTGACGTATCCGAGGACGGTGCCGTCCAGGACGGCGACGCACAGGTCCCGGGTGAGGGCGCCGACGGTGGCGGGGGCGACGCGTTCCTGGACCAGCCAGCCCCGGTGGCGCGGGGCCCTCACGAGCCCGGCCCATTCCTCCGGGCCGTGCTCACGGCCGATCCGCACGCTGCTGCCGAAGTACCCGTAGGGCGCCTTGAGGACCAGCCGGGGCCGCTCGGCGACCGCCTGCTCGACGGTGATGCCGTCGCCGAGCTTGCGGCTCCAGGGCACGATGCTCCGCAGGGCCGCGCGGGCGGCGGGCGGGAAGAGGTGCGCGAAGCGGGGGTCGGACAGGACGGCCAGGCAGAGCTTGTTCTCCGCGACCCAGCGCTGGGCGAGGACGTTGGGGACGACCAGCTCGCCGTCGGTCACCGCCGCGCAGAACCGGTCCCAGCCGCGGACCGGGCGCGGGTCGGCCGGGACGTGCTTGAGGTAGCCCAGCCGGATGCCGTCCCCGGGGGAGTAGTCGGACGGCACGCGCTGGACCGTCGTCCGGCCGCCGCGCCGGACCTGCTCGGCGATCAGGTGCCGGTCGGGGTTCCGGCCCGTGGTGTGGAAGATCCCGACGTGCCGGGTCTGCTCCTCCGTCAGGCCGTGGGCCCGGCCGTGGGCGACCAACCAGGCGGTGAACCAGTCCGCCTCCTCGAAGCGGCCGGGCGGCACCCGCCACTCGTCGAGCAGCGCGCCGACCCCGGCCGTCCGGCGCCAGAGCCGGGCGAGGACGCCGGCGCCGATCACGCTGCCGGGGCTGCTGGCGTTGAACTCCAGGACCCGGGCGGTGCCCAGCCGGTCGCCGAACAGGTCCAGCCGGCAGAAGTCCACGGTCAGCGACTCCGGGCGCGGGTGGCGCACGATCCAGCGGTGCAGCACCGGCGGCACCTCCAGGAAGTCCTGCAGGGCCGGGCTCGCGGGGTACGCCCGGACGATCCGCTGGAGGCAGTCCACGGCGGTGAGGACGCGCTCGCGCAGCAGCGGTTCGGCCCGCGGGTGCAGCACGCCGACGGCGGGCAGGACCGGGAAGGACACGGACGCCGGGGCGGCCGGCCGGACGACCTCCTCCGCCACGCCCCGGCGGACCTCGGCACAGGTCGGCAGCGGCGTCCTGGCCACCGGCCAGCAGTCCAGCCTCGCCCTCGGCGTCGCCACCCTCGGGAGCCTCTACCTCTCGCTCTCGCC
>NZ_JBEXJK010000639.1:0-2963 GCF_040609095.1 Kitasatospora sp. NPDC004799 | reverse complement strand
TCAGATCTTGATTTTCAGACTGCCAACGGCGGCTGCTCCCCACCCACCCATCGGCAGTCTGAAAATCATCCAGCCCCCGCAGCACCCACCCCCGGAGCCGCCCCCGCCACCCACCCTCCCGAGAGCCCCCATTGCCACCCCCACCCCCCAGGCGCAGGCTGGAAAGAACAAGGAGGTGCCCCGCACCATGCGCACCCTCGAGGAACAGATCGACATAGCCGCCCCCGTCCTGGCCGCCTGGGAGCAACTGCACCGCGTCCACGAGTACCCCCGGTTCGTCGACGGCGTCCGCACCGCCCAACCCCACGGCCGGAACCTCGCCCACCTCGGCGTGGAGATCGACGGCACCGAGCGCGCCGTCGACGCCGAGATCACCGACCGCGGCCGGGGCCGGGTGATGGCCTGGCGGACCCTCGACGGCGTCCGGCTGCGCGGCGCCTTCGCCCTGCTGCCGCTCGACGCCCGCCACACCCGGCTGCAGATCCGGGTGGAGTACGACCCGGACGCGGTGCACCAGGAGTTCGGCGGCCCGCGCGGCTTCGCCCAGGCCGGGGCGATCGAGCGGGCGGTGCGCGAGGACCTGGACCACTTCCGGGAACTGGTCGAGACCAGGGTGAACGCCGCCTGAAACACCGCGTAAGCGCCGCATAAGCCCAGCTCAGTACGGGTGGTGAGGCTCTTCACAGCACACCGCCCAGCAGACCGTTCGTGTTTCAACCTGTGGCAGACTCGGACCCCATGGACATCGGCCCGGTCACCAGGACGCTCCGCGCGGCGGTCTTCGCCGCGCTGGTCGTGCTGCTCGCCGGGCTCGGCCAGGTGCTGGTCACCGGCCGCGCGCTGCCGGTCGGCCCGATGCTGCTGGCCGCCGCCGCTGTCTTCGCGGTGGCCTTCGCACTGGCCGGCCGCGAGCGCGGCTACCCGGCGGTCGCGGCGGTGTTCCTGCCGCTGGAGCTGGGCGCCGGCGCGCTGTTCGACCTCGCCCAGAGCACCTGTCCCTCGCTGCCGCCCGGCGCCGGGCACGGCCTCCAGCCGCTGCTGTGCGGCGGCGGCTCGCTCGGCGGCTTCCTGCTCGGCCACGGCGTCTCCGCGCGGACCGGTGTGCTGCTGCTCCTGCTGCTGCACACGCTGATCGCGCTGGCCGGCGCGTACTGGCTGCGCCGCGCGGACGCCGCGCTCGGCTGCCTGGCCGGTGCCGTCCGGATGCTGGGCGAGTTCCTGCACCGCCACCTGCCGGCCGCCGCCCGCTGGCTGCGGCTGCTCGTCGCCCCGCTGCCGGCCCGTCCGCCGGCGCGGGTGCCGTTCCCCCGGGCCAGCCGTCCGCTGGTCCCCGCCGAGGACGTCCTCGTCCGCCCGGCCGTCCGGCGCGGTCCGCCGGTGTTCGCCCTGGCCGTCTGAGCCGCGGGCCTCCCGCCCGCTCATCACCGCTCGGCCGGCTGTCTCTCTCCACCCCAGCGCGCCCCCGACGGGCCGCGCGCGCCCTCCCGTACGCCCGAGAGCACAGGACGACACCCCATGAGCAACACCCGAAAGACCAGCAAGAAGACCTCCGCCACCGAGCGCATGCGCGTCGCCCGCGCCGAGGCCGAGCGCTCCGAGCGCATCCGCCGCCGGGTGGTGGTCGGCGGCGTCTCCGCCGCCGTGCTCGCCCTCGCCGCGGGCGTGGCCTTCGCCGTCGGCGGCTCCTCCGGCTCCGGTTCGGACGCCGCGAACGGCCCGCTGGTCGTCCCGGCCAACGCCGGCGGCACGAACGGCACCGTGATCACCTACGGCAAGGCCGACGCCCCGCACACCCTGGAGGTCTACGAGGACTTCCGCTGCCCGTACTGCGAGCAGCTGGAGACCACCACCGGCAAGGCGATCCAGCAGCTCGCCGACGAGGGCACCTACAAGGTCGAGTACCACCTGGCGACGTTCCTGGACAACAACCTCGGCGGCAAGGGCTCGCGCACCGCGCTGGCCGCGGCCGGCGCCGCGCTGAACGAGGGCGTGGACAAGTTCAAGGCCTTCCACGACGTGCTGTACGCCAACCAGCCGGACGAGCGCAGCGACGCCTTCGGCGACGTCAACCACCTGCTGGACCTGGCCGGCCAGGTGCCCGGCCTGAAGACCGACGCCTTCGTGAAGGCGGTGACCGACAAGACGTACGCCCCGTGGGCCGCCAAGGTGAACGAGGAGTTCAACAAGAGCGACGTCACCGGCACCCCGACCGTCAAGCTGGACGGGAAGAAGCTGGACGTGCTGACCAACGGCAAGGCTGTCTCCCCCGAGCAGTTCACCGCGATGGTCAAGCAGGTGACCGGATGACGGCCGGCGCCCCCGCCACCCGGCCCGCCCACGGCGCGAGCCGCCCCTTCGCCTGGCTGCTGCTGATCGGCGGCGCCGTCGGCCTGTTCGCCTCGGCGGTCCTCACCCTGGACAAGATCCGGCTGCTGGAGGACCCGTCCTACGTCCCGAACTGCAACATCAACCCGATCATCAGCTGCGGTTCGATCATGCGCAGCGACCAGGCGGAGGCCTTCGGCTTCCCCAACTCGCTGATCGGGCTGGTCGCCTTCGGGGTCGTCGTCGCGGTCGGTGCCGGGCTGCTCTCCGGGGCGGCGTTCCGGCGCTGGTTCTGGCTCGGCCTGCAGGCCGGGACGGTGTTCGGGATCGGCTTCGTGACCTGGCTGATGTACCAGGCGCTGTACCGGATCGGCGCGCTCTGCCCGTACTGCATGGTGGTGTGGGCAACGGTGATCCCGCTGTTCTGGTACACCACGCTGCACAACCTGCGCACCGGCGTGATCCCGGTGGGCCCGCGGCTGAAGGCGGCCGTGCGGGAGGCGGCCCGCTACCACTGGGTCGTCCCGGCCCTCTGGTACGCGGCGATCGCGCTGCTGATCCTCAACCGGTTCTGGTACTACTGGAGCACCCTGATCTGATCCCGTCCGCCGCCCCGTCCGCCCCGGCCGGGGCGGCGG
>NZ_JBEXJK010000638.1:0-2980 GCF_040609095.1 Kitasatospora sp. NPDC004799 | reverse complement strand
GCCGGGCCGGCCTCGCGCTGACCCCCCGGCACCTGTTCGCCCACCAGACCCTGGCCGAACTCGCCGGCGCCGCCGAGCGCTCCCCGCTCCCCGGGGCCGCCGCCGAACAGGGCGCCGTCACCGGCGAGGCCCCGCTCACCCCCGTTCAGCACTGGCTGCTGGACACCCTCGACGGCGATCCGGCCCGGCTCACCCAGTCCGTCTCCTACACCCTCGCCCCCGGCACCGACGAGACCACCCTGCGCGCCGCGCTGGCCGCCGTCCTGGACCACCACGACGCGCTGCGGCTGCGCTTCGAACCGCTCGCCGACGGCCGGTGGCGCCAGCACGGCACCGCCCCCGGCCAGGCCCCCGAGCTGCGCGTCCACGAGCTGCCCGGCGGCGAGGAGGGCGCGAACGCCCTGCGCGGGATCGGCGAGCGCCTCGCCGAGGACTTCGACCTGGCCGCCGGGCCGCTGCTGCGGGCCGCGCTCTGCCGCCGCGCCGACGACCCGCGCCCGGTGCTGCTGCTGGCCGCGCACCACCTGGTGGTGGACGCGGTCTCCTGGCGGATCCTGCTGGAGGACCTGGAGCGGGCCCACCGCGCGCTGGCCGCCGGCGAGCGGCCCGACCTGGGAGCCAAGAGCACCTCCTTCCGGGAATGGGCCGAACGGCTCGCCGAGCACACCGCGGCCGGCCGCTTCGACGCCGAACTCCCGTACTGGCAGGGCCTGGTGGACGACGGCCTGCCGATCGACCTGGACGGCGCCAACACCGCCGACAGCGAGGAGTCGCTGACCGTCGCGCTGGGCGCCGAGGACACCCGCCGACTGCTCCAGGACGTCCCGGACGCCTACCGCACCCGGATCAACGACGTCCTGCTCTGCGCCCTCGGCCGGGTGCTGGCCCGCTGGACCGGACGGCGCCGGGTGCTGGTCGCCCTGGAGGGCCACGGCCGCGAGGACCTCTTCGACGGCCTCGACCTGTCCCGCACCGTCGGCTGGTTCACCGCGATGTACCCCGTCGCCCTGGAGGTGCCCCGGGCGGCGGACACCGGCACCGCGCTGAAGGCCGTCAAGGAGGCGCTGCGCGCCGTCCCGGGCGGCGGCCTCGGCCACGGCGCCCTGCGCCACCTCCGGCCGGCCCCGGGGCTGGACCTGCCGCGGATCGGCTTCAACTACCTGGGCCGGCAGGACCGCGGCACCGCCCCCGGCGGCCTGCTGCTCGCCCCGGCCGGCCCGCTCACCGGCGGGATGGACCGCACCGCCCGCCGCCCCCACCTGCTGGACGTGCTCGGGCAGGTCGCCGACGGCCGGCTCTCCTTCACCTGGTCCTACTCCCGTGCGGTGCACCACCGCCGGACGGTCGCCCGGCTCGCCGCCGAACTCCGGGACGAGCTGCGGGAGATCGTCCGCCACTGCGCCGAACCCGGCGCCGGCGGGCGCACCCCCTCCGACTTCCCGCTCGCCGGGCTCGACCAGGCCGCCGTCGACCGGCTGGCCGGCACCGGGCGCGAGGTGACGGAGATCCAGCCGCTCACCCCCACCCAGACCGGCATGGTGGTGCACGGCCTGGACGAGGCCGCACACGGCCTGTACGTCGAGCAGATCACCTTCGTGCTGGACGGCGCCCGCGACCCCGGCCTGCTGGCCGCCGCCTGGCAGCACGTCGTCGACCGCACCCCGGTGCTGCGCACCTCGGTGGTGCTGCGCGACGTGCCGGTGCCGCTCCAGGTGGTCCACCGGCGGGCGCGGCTCCCGGTCACCGAGCACGACTGGAGCGGCCTGGGCGCGGCGGAGCAGGCGGGCCGGCTGGAGGCGCTGCTCGCCGAGCGGCGCACCCGCCCGCTCGCCCTGGACCGCGCCCCGCTGCTGCGGCTCGACCTGATCCGGCTCGGCCCCGACGCCGTTCGGGTGGTGTGGGAGTTCCACCACGTGCTGCTGGACGGCTGGAGCGTCTTCCACGTCCTCGCCGACGTGCTGGCCGCCCACGCCGCGCTCGCCCGGGGCGAGCGGCCGGCCCTGCCCGAGCGGCGGCCCTTCGCGGACTACGTCGGCTGGCTGGCCGCCCGCGACACCGGCGCCGCCGTCGAGCACTGGCGCGGCGTGCTGGCCGACCTCACCGCGCCGACCGCGCTGCCGTACGACCGCCGCCCCGCCCAGGGCGACACGGCCCGCTCCGGGGACTGGATCTCGCACCGGCTGGACGAGGCCGGGACGGAGCGCCTCCAGGAGTTCGCCCGCCGCCACCGCCTCACCCTCAACACCGTGGTGCAGGGCGCCTGGGCGCTGCTGCTGTCGCGCTGGAGCGGCGAGCGGCGGGTCTGCTTCGGCACCACCGTCTCCGGCCGGCCCGCCGACCTGCCCGGCTCCGACGGCATCGTCGGCCTGTTCATCACCACCCTGCCCGCCCGGGTCGCCGTCGACGGCGACCGGCCCTGCGCCGACTGGCTGCGCACCCTCCAGGAGGAGCAGGCCGAGGACCGCCGGTTCGACCACCTGCCGCTGGCGCGGATGCACGGGCTGAGCCAGGTGCCGCCGGGCACCGAGCTGTTCGACAGCCTGGTGGTCTTCGAGAACTACCCGGTCGGCGACGCCACGGCCGGCGCCCACGGCCTGCTGGTGCGCGACCTGGACGCCCGGGAGGCCACCAACTACCCGCTCACCGTGGTCGTCTCGCCCGGCGAGCGGCTCGCCGTGGAACTCGGCCACGACCCGCGCTACCTCGACCGGGAGACCGCCGGGCGGCTCGCCGACCAGCTGCTGCACACCCTGTCCGCGCTGGCCGCCTCGGACGGCACCACCCGGCTGGACGCGCTCGACCTGCTGCCGCCCGGTGAACGCGAGCGGCTGCTGCGCGGACCGGCCCGCCCGGAGCTCGCCCCGGTGGCCCCGGCGACCCTGCCCGCCCTGGTCGAGGCCGCGGTGGACCGCCGAGGCCGTGGAGCGGCTGGCGTCGTCCGGGGCCCTGACCGGGACCGGCCTGCTGGACTCGGAGACCG
>NZ_JBEXJK010000637.1:0-2996 GCF_040609095.1 Kitasatospora sp. NPDC004799 | reverse complement strand
TACGTCCCCACCAACGCCCGATGCGGCGCCACCACACCCTTCGGCCGACCCGTCGAACCCGACGTGAACATCACACACGCCACATCATCCGGACCCACGGCCACCGGCGGCATCAGCTCACCGGCCGGCTCCCACGCCTCGTCCGTCCACACCAAGCGCTCCGCGAGCCCCTCCACCGACTCCCGAAGTCCCGTGCTGGACACGATCGTCGCCACACCTGCCTCGGCCACCACCAGCGCCGAACGCTCCCTCGGGAACTCCGGGTCCAGCAAGGTGTAACCACCACCCGCCTTCAACACACCCAACAGCGCCACCACCAGATCCGCCCCACGCTCAAGGCAGACCCCTACCACGTCACCCCGCACCAGACCGGACTCCACCAACCGCAGAGCCATCCGATCCGACAACTCGTCCAACTCCCCGTACGACAAACGGCGATCACCATCCACCACCGCCACCGCACCCGGAGCCCGCACCACCTGCTCCACGAACAACCCCGACACCGAACCCGCCGGCACCGCACCCGAGTCACCACCCCACCCGGACACGATCAGCTCACGCTCACCACCCACCAACACATCCACCGAACCGACCAGCTGCCCCGCATCCACCACCATCGCGGCCAACAGCGAGGCCAGCCGTCGGCCCAGCCGCTCCACCGTGCCGTGATCGAAGAGGTCGGCGGCGTACTGCAGATCCACCCGGATTCCGCCGGGCGTGCCGTCGGCCGCCCAGGCCTCCGTGAAAGCGAAGTTGAGGTCGAACCTGGCCGGAACGGTGGTGAAGGTCTCCGGTTCCAGCGTGACGCCCGGGAGCTGGAGCGCCCCCTCGTTGTTGTTCTGCAGGACCAGCATCACCTGGAACAGCGGGTGTACGGAGCTGGAGCGGACCGGGTTCAGCTCCTCCACCAACCGCTCGAACGGCACGTCCTGATGGGTGAACGCCGCCAGGTCCGTGTCACGGACCCGGCCCAGCAGCTCGCCGAAGGTGGGGGCACCCGACAGGTCGGTCCGCAGGACGAGCGTGTTGACGAAGAAGCCGACCAGGTCGTCCAGCGCCTGGTCCGAGCGTCCGGCGACGACGGTGCCGATGGGGATGTCGGTTCCCGCGCCCAGTCGTGAGAGCAGGGCTGCCAGGGCCGCGTGCAGCACCATGAACAGCGTGACGCCGTGCCTGCGCGCCAACGCCTCCAGTTCGGCGTGCAGCTCGGCAGGCAGTCCGAACTCCACCAGACCACCCGCAGGCGACACCACCCCCGACCGGGGCCGGTCCAGCGGCAGCGCCAACTCCTGCGGCGAGTCCTTCAGGACATCCGTCCAGTAGGCCAGTTGCTCACCCAGGACGTCATCGAGCAGCCCGTGCTGCCAGAGGGTGTAGTCCGCGTACTGGACGGCCAGCGGCTCCCACTCCGGCGCCTTCCCGGCCAACCGAGCCCGGTAGGCCGACGCCACCCCCTCCCACAGCGGACGCATCGACCAACCGTCGCTCGCGATGTGGTGAGTCGTCACGACGAGCACGGACTCGCCCTCGCCGAGCGTGAACAGCACGACGCGCAAGGGCAGTTCGATGGAGAGGTCGAACGGCGTGATCGCAGCCGTGCGCATCCCCTCGTCCAGCGCATCGCGCTCGCACGCCACGACCGTGAACGGGACCTGGGCGTCCTCGGCGGGCAGCACCAGCTGACGCGGCTGACCGTCGACCGCCGGATAGACCGTCCGCAGGGCCTCGTGCCGGCCCACCACGTCACCGATCGCGCCGCGCAACGCCCCGACGTCCACCGAGCCGTGCAGCCGGAACGCGAACGGGCTGTTGTACGTCGCGGACGCCCCTTCGAGCTGGTCCAGGAACCACAGCCGCTGCTGCGCGAACGACAACGGCAACACCTCCGGCCGCACCCCCGCCACCAACGCGGGCCGGGCCGGGCGGCCGTCCTTCAGCTTCTCCGCGACACCGACGACCGTGGACGCGTCGAACAGGTCACGGATGCCCAGCTCGGCGTCGAAGGTGCTGCGGATGCGGCTGATCAGCCGCGCCGCGAGGAGCGAGTGCCCGCCCAGTGCGAAGAAGTCGTCATCGATCCCCACCGACGGCGCACCGAGCACCTCCGCGAAGATCGCGCAGAGGATCTCCTCCTGTGCCGAGCGCGGGGCCCGTCCACCCTCCTCAACGGTGACGGCCGGGGCCGGCAGGGCCCGCTGGTCGAGCTTGCCGTTCGGCGTGATCGGCAACGCCTCCAACACGACCAACGCCGAGGGAACCATGTGACGCGGCAGCCGTCCCACAACAAAGTGCCGCAGTTCCTCGGAGGCGATCTCCCGCCCGGCGGCCGGCACCGCATAGCCGACGAGGCGCTTGTCGCCCGGCCGGTCCTCGCGCACCACCACCGCGGCCTGCGCCACCGCCTCGTGCCCCTGCAGCACGGCCGCGATCTCACCCGGCTCGATCCGGAAACCGCGGATCTTCACCTGGTCGTCCGCACGCCCCACGTACTCCAGCACACCGTCCGCACGCCAACGCCCCAGGTCACCCGTGCGGTACATCCGCTCACCCGGCACGCCCAACGGGTTCGCCACGAACCGCTCCGCCGTCAGACCCGCTCGACCCACATACCCGTGCGCCAGACCGGCACCCGCCGCATACACCTCACCCACCACACCCGCCGGCACCGGACGCAACCCCGCGTCCAACACGAACACCCGCTTGTTCCCCACCGGCCGACCGATCGGCAACGACGACGCCACCAAGTCGTCACCGGTGACCGCGTGGCACGTCGTGAAGCCCATGCTCTCCGCCGGCCCGTACCCGTTACCCACCCGCAACCCCGGATACAGACCCAGCACCTTCGCCACATGCGCGACCGAACCCGCCTCACCACCCGTGAACGCCGTCCGCACCCCCGCAAACGCCCCCGGATGCTCATCCACCAGATAGTTGAACAGACTCGCCGACAACTGGAGCATCGTCACACCGTGCTCCACCACCAACGCCTCGATCAC
>NZ_JBEXJK010000636.1:0-3004 GCF_040609095.1 Kitasatospora sp. NPDC004799 | reverse complement strand
GCCGGCGGTGCCGGGGGCCAGCTCGGCGGTGGCGCGCGGGCCGCCGGCGGCACCGGCGGCGCCGAAGCGGGCGACCAGCTCGGGGAGGTCGGCCAGGCCCAGCCGCCGCGTGGTCGCGCCGCCGTCCCGTCCGTCCTGTCCGTCCTGTCCACCGTGGACGCCCTCACCGTCCTCGCCGTTCTGGCCGTTCTGGCCGTCCTCGCCGGACCGGCCGCTCCGGCCGCCCGGCTCGCGCAGCGCGCCGACCATCTCGTCCATCGAGTCCAGGGCCCGCAGCCCGGCCTCCTCCAGGCGGCGCAGCAGCGCGGTGGTCTCCTCCGGTTCCTGGCCCGGGAGTTGGCCGGCCTGGGCCTCCAGCACGATGCCGGTGATCTCGTGCGCGACGAAGTCGTGCAGCCCCCGGGCCACCTCCAGCCGCTGCTCGCGCCGGGCCCGGGCGACCGCCCGCTCCCGGCGGGCGTCCAGGACCCGCAGGTAGAGGGCCGCGCCCGCGACGCCGAGCAGCGGCAGCAGCGAGAGCAGCACCCCGACCACCGGACCGGCCGCGCCGCCCTGCGGCATCCGCAGGGTGAACCGCAGCGGCAGCAGCACGGCCGCGAGCCCGACCAGCCCGCCGACCGCCCCGACCGAGCGGTCCGGCAGTCGGCGCACGGCCCGGAAGCACAGCCCGAGCAGGGCGAGCCACTCCAAGGGCAGCCAGAACGCGGGCAGCCGGTACGGCCCCGGGTAGACCAGGTCGACCAGCAGCGAGGCCCCGGCCGCCACCCCGGCGGCCGCACCGAGCGTGATCCGTCCGACGGGCCACGGCAGCAGCGCCACCACCGCGGTGAGCGCCGCCGTCAGTGCGAGCAGCACGGCCGCGACCCGGGCGTCCGGCTGCGCCAGCGCGACGGGCACCAGCAGCGCGAGCGCGGAGGCGGCGGCGAGCCGCCGGCGGACCCGGGCCGAGCGCGGCCACGCGGCGTCGGAGCGGACGAGGACGGAGTCGGTACGCACCCGGCCGAGCCTACGGGGGGCCCACCCGGCCGGTCCGGCCGGTCCGACGGGCAGCTCTCCCGGGGGAGGCGGCCTCCTCCTCGGGACTGACCGGTCCGGCCCTCAACTCCCCTCCGCAGCGGGAGGTCCGCACGACCGGGCCGGAGCATGCTCGGTGACGTCGGAACAACCGCACCGAAGGAGTCACGAACCGTCATGAACCGCCGTCTCGCCACCGCCGCCGTCCCGCTCCTCCTGCTGGCCGCGACCGTGGCCACCGCCGTCCCGGCCGCCGTCGCCGCCCCGGCCCCCGTCGCAGCGGTCACCACGGCAGCGGCCGCCACCGCGCCGACGTCCACCCCGGCGGGCGACTTCGGCCCGGTGAGCGTGCGCGGCACCGGCAACACCGTCCTCACCGCCGGGTTCCAGGGCTTCGAGGGCGACCCGGTGCAGATCACGGTGGACGCCCGGGCCACCACCAACACCGATCCGCGCGGCACCGCCGGCCACTTCCACGTCCGCCACGTGCACACCGACGGCCGGCTGGTCGCCGACTTCGAGGGGGACATCGGCTGCCTCGCCGTCGGCGGCCGGGAGGCGATCGCCACCGGGGTGATCACCAAGGGCGAGGCGCCCTGGTTCCCGGGCCTGCAGCTGGTCGGCCAGAAGGTCTCGCTCTCGGTGGAGGACGCCGGGCGGCGCGGGGACCGGATGGGCTGGGTCTGGGGCGCGTTCGGCCAGCCGGTGTCGGACTGCCAGGGCACGGTACCGTTCATCCGCACGACCAGTGGTGACTTCTCCGTGCGCGGCTGACGCCCGGCCGACCGGGCCTGCCAGGGCCTCCGGACGACGAGCGGACGACGAGCGGACCACGGCCGGGCGCCGAACCCGGCACCGGCCGGGCGGCGAACGCAAAGCCGACCGCGACGCCGACCGCGGCGGCGCACGGGGTCGCGCACCACCGCCCGAGCACCCGCAGCCCTGGAGGCCCCCGTTGTCCCTCGACCGTCCGACCGGCCCGCCATCAGCGGGCGCGGGGTTCAACGACCCCACAGGGGAGGGCCGTTGAACCCCGCGCCGAACCACCCCGCGCCGAACCACCCCGCACCCGACTACGCCCGACTCGCCGCCGTCGGGCCGTACTTCGCGCTGGACACCTCGGCGGACGGCACGCCGCCCGAGGGCTTCCGGCCGCTGGCCGAGCTGTACGGGACCGGGCCGGACGCGCCGCTGGCGGCACGGCTGCGGGTGGTGGCGCAGCGGCTCGGCACCGCCGAACTCCGGGTCGCCGCCTCGATCCTGCACCTGGGGCTGGCGGCCCGATTCTGGTCCGTGGGGCTGGGCTCGGCCGTCCTGCTGGGGTCGGTCCCGACCCTGGAGCGCGCCTGGGTCCGGATCCCGGACCAGGGCCCGCTCGATCTGTGGACCCCGGCGGAGCCCGCCCGGCCAACCGCCCGGCCAACCGCCGGGCCAACCGCCGGGCCGCTCGCCGACCAGCTCCACCGAGCCGTCCTGCTGGGCCAGTTGGAGCCGCTGGCGGAGGCCGTCCGGGCCGCCGCCCCGCTCTCCGCGCGCCTGCTGCTCGGCAACGCCGCCTCCGCCCTGGCCGGGACGCTGCGGGTGCTGGACGCCCATGCGCCCGGCCCCGCACGGGCGTTGGTCGCGGAGCTGCTGGACCGTCCACCGCTGGCCGGTTCGGGCACCCTGCGAACCGGGCCGCGCGGCACGGCGTTCCGGCGGAACAGCTGCTGCCTCTACTACCGGGTGGGCCCGGGTGCCGGGCTCTGCGGGGACTGCTGCTTCAGCACGCCGCCCGGCCGTGGGAAGCGGAACGACTGATATCTTCATAACCGAAGGTCATCATCGGGTCTGCCGTCGCCGTCGGCCGCGCACCACGGTCCCGTGCACCGGGTCAGCAGGGCCGTATTCCCCGGCTCAGAGAGTGTTGGGTAATCGGGTGACTACTGGTGCTTGAGGTCGTCGGCGAGGCGGCGGGCTGCTTCGGTCTCGATGGGGCCGCGTGGTTCGA
>NZ_JBEXJK010000635.1:0-3020 GCF_040609095.1 Kitasatospora sp. NPDC004799 | reverse complement strand
GGGCGCCGGACCGGCCGTCGGCGCCGAGCCGGCCGCGCTCAGCGCGTCCGCCACCCCGACCGGCGGGCTGGTGCCGCTCACCCCGGAGGTGATGAACCGCCTGGACGGCGCGATCAAGCAGGTGATGGCCGAGGCCTCGATCCCCGGGGTGGTGGTCGGCTACACCAGCCCCGGCGGCAGCTACCAGCGCGCCTTCGGCGTCGCCGACAAGGCCACCGGGAGGCCGATGGACTCCGACCTGTACTTCCGGATCGGCAGCGTCACCAAGACCTTCACCACCACCGCCGTGCTGCGGCTGGTGGACCAGGGCAGGCTGAGCCTGGACGACCCGGTCTCCACGTACGTCCCGAACGTGCCCGGCGGCGACGGGATCACCCTGCGCCAGCTCGGCGAGATGCGCAGCGGCCTGTTCGACTACACCTGGGACGACGGCTTCCAGCAGGCCGCCGTCGGCGACCCGAGCCGCTCCTTCACCCCGGACGAGCTGCTCGCGTACGCCTTCAAGCACCCGCCGAAGTCCCCGCCGGACACCGCGTTCGACTACTGCAACACCAACCTGATCCTGCTCGGCCTGGTGCTCGAGAAGGTCAGCGGGCAGCCGGTGGGGGACGTCCTGAAGGCCCAGGTCTTCACCCCGGCCGGGCTGCCCAGGACGGTCCTCCCGACCGACGCGACCATCCCGGACCCGCACCCGCGCGGCTACACCAGGATCCCCGGGGCCGACACGGAGGTGGACGCCACCGACTTCAACCCGTCCTCGGGGTGGGCGTCCGACGCCGCCATCTCCACCCTCGCCGACCTCCGGACCTGGTCGAAGGCGCTGGCCACCGGCGAGCGGCTGCTCGAGCCCGCCACCCAGGCCGAGCGGCTGAAGGGGAAGTCCACCGGGGTCGAGGGGATCGACTACGGCTTCGGGGTGCTCGAGGTCCACGGGTGGGTCAGCCACCCCGGCACGACCCCCGGGTTCGCGGCCCTGACGGCCTACCTGCCGCAGGCCCGGGCCAGTCTGGTACTCCTGCTCAACACCGATGTCCCCCACGGCAGTTCGGATCTCACGACGCTGCTCGCGGAGGCCGTCACGAAGATCGTCCTGCCGAACGACGTCTTCACCCTCCCGCCCCGGCCGCAACAGCAGGCCCCGGAGTCCTCGCCCTCGACCGGCGACACCGGCTCGGCGCGCGCGCTCTGAGGCGCCGTCGGGCCTCCCCGCCCGGCACCTGCTCCGGGTACCGGCCGGGCACCTGCTCGGGGTACCGGCGGCCCGGCCGCCAGCCGGGCGGGGCACTCGGCTGACCGTGCTCCCGTTCGGTCCAGCCCGGCGCCGACCCGCGCGCGGCCCCGGCACGGCGGTGCTTACGGTGGCGACGCTCCCCACGGCCCCGTGGAGCAGCGCTCCGGCCCGGCCGGGCAGCGCTCCGGGGCCCATCGCCAAGGGGCCGTCCGCCCCAGAGAGGCCCCGCCACCGATGACCGACACCCGACGGCCGCACCCGGCCGTTCCCCGCTCCGTCCGGGTGGCCTCCGCCGCCCTCGCACTGACCGGCCTGCTCGCCGTCCCCGCCTGCTCCGGCGGCTCGGCGCCCGCGCGGCAGGCCGGCCCGGCGGTGACCGCAGAACCGGCCGCGCTCAGCCCGACCGCCACACCGACCGGCACGCCGACCGGCAGCCCCTCCGGCAGCGTGGTGCCGCTCACCCCGGAGGTCACCGGCCGGCTGGACGGCGCGATCAAGCAGGTGATGAGCGAGGTCTCCATCCCCGGGGTGATCGTCGACTACTCCACCCCCGACGGCAGCTACCAGCGCGCCTTCGGCGTCGCCGACAAGGCCACCGGGACGGCGATGTCCCCCGACCTGTACATGCGGATCGGCAGCGTCACCAAGACCTTCACCACCACCGCCGTGCTGCGGCTGGTGGACCAGGGCAAGCTGCGCCTGGACGACCCGGTCTCGAAGTACGTCCCCAAGGTGCCCGGCGGCGACGGGATCACCCTGCGCCAGCTCGGCGAGATGCGCAGCGGCCTGTACAACTACACCCTGGACCCGGACTTCCAGCAGGCGCTGTTCAAGGACCCGAACCGCCCGTTCACCCCGGAGGAGCTGCTCGCGTACGCGTTCGAGCACCCGGCGAACTTCGCGCCGGACACCGAGTTCGAGTACTCCAACACCAACCTGATCCTGCTCGGCCTGGTCGTCGAGAAGGTCGGCGGGCTGCCGCTGCACGACTACCTGAAGCAGCAGGTGTTCGCCCCGGCCGGCCTCGGCCGGACGAGCCTGCCGACCGACGCGGCCTTCCCGGACCCGCACGCCCACGGCTACACCAACCAGACGCTCAGCGGCGCGGTCGAGGACTCCACCACCTGGAACCCGTCCTGGGGCTGGGCGGCCGGCGCCGCCATCTCCACCCGCGCCGACCTCCGGACCTGGTCGAAGACGCTGGCCACCGGCGAGCCGCTGATCAAGCCCGCCACCCAGGCGGAGCGGCTGAAGACCAAGGCCGTCGGATCGAGCCCCGACCTCGGCTACGGCTTCGGGGTGTTCACCACGCACGGGTGGATCGGCCACAACGGCTCGCTGCCCGGGTACGAGAGCGTGGTGCTCTACCTGCCGCAGGCGAAGGCGAGCCTGGCCATCCTGCTCAACACCGACATCCTGCACGACGAGTCGGAGCCCTCGACCTTCCTGGCGCGGGCGATCACCCGGATCGTCTCGCCGAACAACGTCTACACGCTGCCCACCCCGCCCGGCTCGGGCTCGCCGACGGCGTCCGGCTCGGCTTCCCCGTCGTACCCGTCGCGTTCCCCGTCGGCCTCCCCGTCGGCCTCCCCGTCGCCGACGATGTCGCTCTCACCGGTCTCGCCCACGCCGTCGGTCTCGCCCACCGGCAGCGCGACGCTGCACGTCTCCTGACCGAACCCACGCCCCGGCGACGCGCGAGGCCCGACCCGGCGGCCCCCGCGCCGGGCGGCCGCCGGGCGGGCGGGCCCCCCGGGCCGACACCCCCAACGCCGCGCCGGTGGGCGCG
>NZ_JBEXJK010000634.1:0-3038 GCF_040609095.1 Kitasatospora sp. NPDC004799 | reverse complement strand
CGCTCCCGGCGCCTGGAGGTCTCGCACGCCTTCCACTCGCCGCTGATGGAGCCGATGCTGGAGACCTCCGCACCCGCAGACCAGGGAGCCCCCGCATGCCCCGTACCGCCGCCACCGTCCGCCTCGCCGCCTGCGCCACCCTCGCGGCACTCGCCCTCACCGCCTGCGGCTCCGGCTCCACGGGCTCCTCCGGCGCCGGCTCCGCGGGCGGCACCGTCAAGGTCGGCCTGATCACCAAGACCGACACCAACCCGTTCTTCGTCAAGATGAAGCAGGGCGCCGAGAAGTCCGCCAAGGAGAACGGCGCCACCCTGGTCACCGCGGCCGGCAAGTTCGACGGCGACAACGCGGGCCAGATCGCCGCCCTGGAGAACATGGTCGCCACCGGCGTCAAGGGCGTCCTGATCACCCCCAGCGACTCCAAGGCCATCCTGCCCGCGATCAGGAAGGCCCGGGACAAGGGCGTCCTGGTGATCGCCCTGGACAGCCCGACCGACCCGCAGGACGGCACCGACGCCCTGTTCGCCACCGACAACAGGCAGGCCGGCGTGCTGATCGGCCAGTACGCCAAGGCCGCCATGGCCGGCCGGAGCGCGAGGATCGCCACCCTGGACCTCGCCCCCGGCGTCGCCGTCGGCCAGCTGCGCCACGACGGCTTCCTGCAGGGCTTCGGCGTCCCCGCCGGCGACCCGTCGATCGCCTGTTCCCAGGACACCGGCGGCGACCAGGCCAAGGCCCAGACCGCGATGGAGAACTGCCTGCAGAAGGCGCCCGACCTCAACGTCGTCTACACCGTCAACGAGCCCGCCGCGCTGGGCGCGTACACCGCGCTCAAGGCCAAGGGCCGCGAGAAGGAGGTGCTCATCGTCTCCGTCGACGGCGGCTGCACCGGCACCCAGGCCGTCAAGGACGGCAGGATCGCGGCCACCTCGCAGCAGTACCCGCTGGTCATGGCCGCCCGGGGCGTCAAGGCGGTGACCGACCACGCCAGGGGCGGCGCCAAGCCCACCGGCTACACCGACACCGGCGTCGCCCTGATCACCGACCGTCCGCAGGCCGGCCCGGCCGCCCAGGACACCGGCTACGGCCTGGAGAACTGCTGGGGCTGACCGGCCTCCGTTCCCCCACCCGCTCCCCCGAGGACCGACCGCTCCCCGAGGACCACCGCTCCCGCGAGGACCACCCGATGACCACCACCACCGCCCCGTACGCCGAACTCCAATCACCGCCGCTCGCGCGCCGACTGCTCTCCGCCCCGACCGCCGGACCGCTCGCAGCGCTCGTGCTGGCCTGCGCGTTCTTCACGTTCACCACCGACACCTTCCTCTCCGGCGGCAACTTCTCGCTGATCATCCAGCAGGTGATGGTGGTCGGCACGCTGGCGATCGGACAGACCCTGATCATCCTGACCGCCGGCATCGACCTCTCCTGCGGCGCCGTGATGGCCTTCGGCTCGATCACCATGGCCCGGCTCGCCGCCGAGGGCACCGTCCCGCCGCTGGTCGCCGTCGCCCTCGGGCTGGCGGTCTGCGCGGCCTTCGGCCTGGCCAACGGCCTGCTGGTGCAGCTGATCCCGCTGCCGCCGTTCATCGTCACGCTGGGCATGCTGAACGTCGCCTTCGCGCTCACCCACATCTACTCCGACGAGCAGACCGTCACCGACCTGCCCGGCCCACTGACCTTCCTCGGCGGCACCTTCCCGCTCGGCGACACCGACGTGACGTACGGTTCGGTGCTCGCGCTGGCGCTGTTCGCGCTCTTCGCCCACCTGCTCTCCCGCACCGCCTGGGGGCGGCACGTCTACGCGCTCGGCAACGGCCGGGACGCCGCCCGCCTCAACGGCATCCGCACCGGCCGCCTCAACGTCGGCCTCTACGCCCTGGCCGGCCTGGTCTACGGCATCGCCGCCCTGCTGCTGGTCTCCCGCACCGGCGTCGGCGACCCCCAGGCCGGGCAGACCGACAACCTGGACTCCATCACCGCCGTGGTGCTCGGCGGCACCAGCCTGTTCGGCGGCCGGGGCAGCGTGCTCGGCTCGCTGATCGGCGCCCTGATCGTCGGGGTCTTCCGCAACGGGCTCCAGCTGATGGGCGTCGCCTCGATCTACCAGACCCTGATCACCGGCGTGCTGGTGATCCTCGCCGTGACCGTCGACCAGATCTCCCGGAAGCGAGCCAGCCGATGACCGCGAACCCGCCGGTGGCCCCGAACGATTCGGCGTCCGCCACCCCCGTCATCCAGGCCCGCGGGCTGGTCAAGCGCTACGGGCACGTCACCGCGATCGACGGCGCCGACTTCGACCTCATGCCCGGCGAGGTGCTGGCCGTGATCGGCGACAACGGCGCCGGCAAGTCCAGCCTGGTCAAGGCGCTCACCGGCGCGATCACCCCGGACGAGGGCGAGATCCGGCTGAACGGTGAGCCGGTCCACTTCACCGGCCCGCAGGCCGCCCGCGCGGCCGGCATCGAGACCGTCTACCAGGACCTCGCGGTCGCCCCCTCGATGGACATCGCCGCCAACATGTTCCTCGGCCGCGAACTGCGCCGCCCGGGCGTCCTCGGCACGGTGTTCCGCGCGCTCGACCGCAAGCGGATGCGCGACGAGGCGGCCGCGCACATGGCCGACCTGAAGATCGGCCTGCGCTCGCTCACCCAGCCGGTGGAGACCCTCTCCGGCGGCCAGCGGCAAGCCGTCGCGGTGGCCCGCGCGGTCGCCTGGGCGCGCAGCGTGGTGGTGATGGACGAGCCGACCGCGGCACTCGGGGTCAAGGAGTCCGGCCAAGTGCTCGACCTCATCCGCCGGGTCCGCGACCGCGGCCTGCCGGTCGTGCTGATCAGCCACAACATGCCGCACGTCTTCGAGATCGCCGACCGGATCCACGTCCACCGGCTCGGGCGCCGGGCCGCGCTGATCCGGCCGGGCGACCACTCGATGTCCGAGGTGGTGGCCATCATGACCGGTGCGCTCACCGTCACCGAGGACGGTAGCGGTACTGTCGTGGCGGACGCCGTCGCCGCCAGGGCCGCCGGGGTCCGTAC
>NZ_JBEXJK010000633.1:0-3038 GCF_040609095.1 Kitasatospora sp. NPDC004799 | reverse complement strand
GGCCCGGGGCGCGGCGGGCCGGTGAACGCCGGACCGGGCGCGGGCGGGGCGGGCTCGCGCGGCGCGGGCGGGCGGTTGTCCGCGGTCCGGACCAGTTCGCCGCGGACGATCCCGGAGCCGGGCGCGGCGGGGGCCATCCGGAGCACCTCCCGGCGCCGGTCGGCCAACGCCTCGCGCACCGCCACGAGTTCGGCGCCCAGGCGCCGCAGCACCGGCAGCTGTGCCGGTTCCCCGCCGACCGGCACCAGTTCGGACCCCGGCGCCCGGCCGGCGCCCGCCCGCTCCCGCGTCCGTTCCCGGTCGACCAGGAGTTCGGCGGCGTCCTGCTCGCGCTCCGCCGTCCGCCGCGCCTCGCGCGCGCTGTCCCGGATGCGCCGCACCTCGTCCAGGCAGTGCGTCGCCTCCCTCAGCCGGGAGCGCCGCAGCCGCAGCGCCCCGCCGTCGGCCGGCGGGCCCGGGGCCGCGTCCGTTCCGTCCCCGGCGCCCAGTTCGTCCCGCAGCTCGGCCACGATCGCCACCAGCACCCGGATCAGTTCCTCGGCCTCCGCCACGCCCGCCTCGGCCTGCCGCTGCGCCTGGCGGGCCAGGTCCAGCGCCTGCTGCGCGGCCGACCGCACCGCCGCGGGGGGCTGCAGCCCCTCGGCGGCCCGGGCGGCCTGTTCGTGCAGGTGGGCGGCGCGGGCCAGCAGCACCGTCCGGGCCTGCGGGTCGGGCACCCGGTCGTGGACCAGCCGCTGGAGCAGGTGCCACGGGATGTCCCGCTCGGCCGAGCGGTACTCGCTCCAGCTGGTCTTGCCGGCCCGGTACCGCTGGGCGAGTTCGCGGACGGTGGCCCCGGACGTCAGCTCCCGGACGAACCGGGCCAGGGCGTCGGCCTGCTCGGTCTCCCCTTTGAACCGCCCCTGCGGACGTCCAGCGCGACCCACCCCGCGTCCCCCTGTCCTGTCCACGGCCAACCCGGTTTGTCCGCCGCTCACCTGGGCGTTCCGGCTCTCTTGTTGATGGACAATCAAAACAGCCCGCACGGTGGAGTCACCACCGGACCCCCGGACGGCCCGGCAGCGGCGCAACGGCACGAGCGGGCCTGACCAGCGGCCTTTCCGGAGGGTGCGGCACACCCGGCCACCGGCCTCCACCGCTCCTGTGCCCGGGCTCCGTTCCGGCTCCACCGGGAGCCGAGGAGAACGGACGGGCGCTCGTCGTCCGGATCCGATCCGACGAACGCGGCCGGCCGGCCCGTCGTCCCCCACCGAGCGAGCGAAGGAGGGAACACCATGCCCGAGGCGAAGGACGCCGACCGACCGGCGGAGCCGAAGCGTGGCAGCAGCCCGCACCCCGGGCGGCGCCGCCGGGCCCTGACCGCCGTCGCCCTGCTCGCCGCGGCAGCGGGCGCCACCGCCGCGGCGGCCTGCGGAGTCCTCCGACCGGCCGAGTGCCGGGGCGGCGACCCGGCCGGCCCGACACCACGGGCCGCACCGGCCGCCCCCGGCCCCGACCTGCGCGACCTGACCCCGGCCGAGGAGGACCTGCTCCACTCCGCCGAGCAGCTCCTGCTGCGCGACTGCATGCGGGCCAAGGGCTTCGTCTACCAGCCGGTCGCGCGTCAACCGGTGCCGGAGGCCAGGGAGTTCCCGTACGTCGTCGACGACCTCGAGTGGGCCCGCCGGCACGGCTACGGCCGGGACATCGAGCGCAGGCTGGAGGAGGTCCGGACGGACGACCCCAACCAGCGCTACTTCGAGAGCCTCCCGGCCGACCGGAAGGCCCCCGCGATCGCCGCCGCCAACGGCCCGCGGCCCGAGGGGCTCACCGCCCGCGCCCCGGACGGGATGCCGCTCACCCGCAGCCCCGAGGGGTGCCGGTCCCAGGGCCAGCGCACCTTGTACCAGGACCTGGGCGCCTGGTTCCAGGCCCGGGTGACGATGGACTCCCTCGCCTCGCTCCGAGGCGAGAAGGTGACCGCCGACCAGGAGCTCACCGCTCCCACCCGCGCCTGGGCCGACTGCATGCGCGCGGCGGGCCACGACTACGCGGACCCGGCGGCGCTGCGCGCGGCCCAGCCGCCCCGGGGCCAGGCCTGGCCGCGTGAGCAGGAGATCACCCTGGCGGTCGCCGAGGCCGGGTGCGCGGAGAGCTCCGGCCTGGCCGCGGTCGTCCGGCGCCTGGACCGGACGTACGACGCCGAACTGCGCCGGCGGTACCGCTCGGACGTCGAGACCTGGCAGCGGCTGCGGCTCGCGGCGCTGCCCCGGGCCCGCTCGGTCGTCGCGGCCGACCCGGGCCACTGACCCACCACCCACCGGACCACCGGCCGCCGCCGACCCGGCGCCGGCCGGTCATCACGCACGCCCCACCCACCGGAGAGGAAACCCATGAAGCCCCTGCGCACCCTGCTCGCGGGCGCGGCCGTCGCCGCAGCCCTGGCCGTGACGGCCGCCCCGTACACCGCCCAGGCCACCGAGGCAGCGCCCGCCTCCACGGCCCCCGCCCTCGCGGCGGACGGCAGGCTGCACGCCTACTACAGCACCTGGTACCAGAACGAGTGCCAGTCCTGGTCGACCGACGCCAACTGGGGCGAGTGCAAGAACAACGCGGAATCCCTGTGGAACATGCGCTACCCCGGGAACCTGGACGACGTCTGGGTGTACTACAACAGCAACTTCGGCGGGGCCGGCCGGGGCGTCTACAACGGGGCCGGCCTGCCCGACCTGAGGCAGTGGCAGTTCGGGTCCAACGGGTCCGGCGCGGGCCAGGCGCTCTGGCACAACATCGCCTCCCACCGGTTCGTCAACCTGCCCTGATTCCCTGCGGCACCGGCGACGGCACGGGGCGCGCGTCCGGCCACGGCCGGGCGCACGCCCTCCGATTCACCGGCCCCACGTCCGGAGTCCCGGCCGGCCCCCCCAGGGGGGGGGCCGCCCGGCCGGCCCCCCCCCCCCCCGCCCCTCCCCCCCCCCCCCGCCCCGGCCGCCCCCCCCGACCCCCGCCCCGCCGCCCGCCGGCAGCCACTCCGGCCGCCGTTCCGGCGGAGACGAAGC
>NZ_JBEXJK010000632.1:0-3051 GCF_040609095.1 Kitasatospora sp. NPDC004799 | reverse complement strand
GCACCGTCAACCTCCACGGTATCGATCATGCGCGGGGATGGGACAGTCCCCGTACAACCCCCGCAGCAGCAGGGCCCCGCCGGCTACGACTACCTCCTGCAGCCGCCCGCCGCCCCGCCGCAGCCCCCGTACGGCCAGGCCGACTACGACTATCCGACCGGGCCCGGGGACGCCGAGGACCGGCCGGCCAACCGCCGGGCCCCGCTGCTGGTCGGCTTCGCGCTGCTCCTGGTGCTGGCGATCGGCGGCGGTCTGCTGTTCGCCGTCCGGGGCGGCGACGACAAGAAGGACGACCAGGCCGCGCCCGCCCCGACCGCCGCCACGTCGACCGGGGCGGAGAACCCGCCGCCCACCCCCGCGCCCACGGACGGCGCGCCGAGCACCGCCGCGAGCCCGTCCGGCGCGCCCACCGGCACGCCGTCCCCGACCGCGACCGGCCCCGGTCCGGGCGCCAAGGCCCAGGCCCAGGCGCTGGACGGCCTGCTCAGCGAGGGCGAGAACGCCAAGGCCCCGATCGGGAGCGCCGTCGCCAAGGTGACCAGCTGCCCGCCCAAGGCCGACATCGAGAGCGCCGCGCAGGTCTTCGACAACGGCGCGAGCCAGCGGACCGCCCTGCTGGCCAAGCTCTCCCAACTGAGCGTCACGGACGTGCCGGGCGGCGCCGACGCGGTGAACTCGCTGAGGTCCGCCTGGCAGCTGTCGGCCGACATCGACAAGGCGTACGCGAGCTGGGCGCGCGCCGTCGCCGCCCAGGGCTGCACCGGCCGGGCCCCGGCCACCCAGGACAAGAAGCACGCGGACGAGCTCAACCCGCAGGCCACCCAGGCGAAGACGGACTTCATGAACAAGTGGAACCCGATCGCGAAGAACTACGGTCTGACTCCGCGCACCCAGGACAGGATCTGACCGACCCGTGACCGGTTCCGCCGCCCGACCGCCCCGCCGCTCCGCCCTGCTGCGCGCCGTCACGGCCGCGGCCGTGGCCGTTCCCCTCGGTACGGCGGGCTGGTTCGGCTGGCGGGCCCTCGACCACTCCGACCCGGCCGGCGCCACCGCGGCCCCGCGCGCGGCGACGGCGGCCGTGTCGCCCGGACCGTCGACCTCCGAAGAACCGGCCCCGACCGCCGACACCGCGTCCGCGCCGTCCCTCACCCCTCCGGTCGCACCGCCACCGACCACCGCGCCCGCCGCGGAGACCCCGCCCGCCGCCGACGCCACCAGCCTGGCCGGCCGCACCGTCCTGCTCGACCCCGGCCACAACCCCGGCAACTCCGCCCACACCGCCGAGATCAACCGCCAGGTGGACATCGGCAACGCCCGCAAGGAGTGCGACACCACCGGCACCGAGACCAACGCCGGCTACACCGAGGCCGAGTACACCCTGGACGTCTCCCGCCGGGCCCGCGCCCTGCTGACCGCCCGGGGCGCCACGGTGGTGCTGGTGCAGGACGGCGACCGCCCCTGGGGCCCGTGCATCGACGAACGCGCCCGCGCGGGCGCCGACGCGCACGCCGACGTCGCCCTCTCGGTGCACGCGGACGGCGGCCCGGCGAGCGGCAGCGGGTTCCACGTGATCATGCCCGGCCGGGTGGTGGCCGGGAAGGCGAACACCTCGGCGATCGTCGAACCCTCGCGCCGCCTCGGCCTCCTGCTGCGCGACCGGTTCCACGCCGCGACCGGCGAGCCGTACGCCGACTACGTCGCCGAGGACGGCCTGGACACCCGCTCCGACCTGGGCGGCCTCAACCTCTCCACCGTCCCCAAGGTGTTCATCGAGTGCGGTAACATGCGCAACTCGACGGACGCGAAGCGGATGACGGACCCTCAGTGGCGCCAGCAGGCGGCCCAGGGGATCGCCGACGCGCTGACCGTTTTCCTGACCGCCCAGGAGAAGGCCGAAGGGCGATAAGGGAGTTGGGCCGCGCACCGACGGCGGAGGGCACTCCGCCCGGACCGCACGGTTTGCAACGACTTCGCCCCATTCCCCGTCCCGCCGTGCACCGGCAGGACGGTTGGGCCTAGGCTTCTGGTCCGTTCGGGAGTTTCGGCCGGTCGGCCCGACCGCGCGAACCACCGTCCACGACACGTCAACGAGGGGAACGTTAGTGAATCTGCGCGCTCTCACCAGGGGAGACGCCGCCGTCGCAGGCGCGGCCGTCCTGCTGTTCATCGCCTCCTTCCTGCCCTACTGGACCGTGAGCTGCAGCGGCCGCTACTGCGGACCGAACGCATCGCAGAACGCGTGGAGCACGGAGCTGTTCCCCATCCTGCCGTCGATCTACCTGCTGGGCATCGCCGCCGCGGTGCTGATCCTGGTGCAGCGCTTCCAGGGCGCGGCCGCGGCCAACCGCCAGGTGCTCGGCCTGCGGCTGGACCAGTGGGGCATCGCCTTCTCCGTCGCGGCACTGTGGACCTCGGTCTGGTCACTGGGCGGCGGCCCGTCCGGCGGCAGCATCAGCCACGGCTTCGGCGCCTGGCTCGGCTTCATCGCGCTGCTCGTGCTCGCCGGCGCGGCGGCCGCGAGCCCCCTGGTGCCCGCGCTGAAGGCCCCGCTGGTCTCCGACCGCCCGGCCGGCGTCCCCGGCCAGTACGGCTACCCGGTTCAGGGGCAGCCCGGCCACCCGGGTGCGCCCGGCCAGCCCGGTCAGTACGGCTACCCGGCCCAGGGCCACGACCCGGCGTTCGGCGGCCAGGGCGGCTACGGCTACCCGGGCGCCGGCCAGCCGGTCCAGGCCGCCCAGCCGCACGACGCCGGCACCCCGGCCCCGCAGCCGGCCCCGGCCGCGCAGCAGCAGCCGGCCGCCCCGGCGGCGGACTTCCAGCCGTTCTGGTTCGCCGTCCCGGCCCCGCGCCAGCTGGCCCCGAAGGACAACCCGGCCGGCGCCCCGGTCGGCGAGGTCGTGCCCGGCACCTGGTACCTGGCCGTCGAGCAGCGCGGCGCCGCGCTGGTCGCCCAGCTGCCGGACGGCAGCCAGGGCGTGCTGGCCGACACCTCGGGCATCCAGCGCGGCTGATCCCCTCGGACACACGGCGAAGGGGCGGGACCGGAGA
>NZ_JBEXJK010000631.1:0-3088 GCF_040609095.1 Kitasatospora sp. NPDC004799 | reverse complement strand
GGTCGACGCGGTGCCGGCGCCGCCCTCGGCGCCGTTGCGGTCGCAGGCGGCGAGGCCGAGGGTGAGCGCGCCGACACCGGCGCCGACACCGGCGAGGCGGCGCAGCAGGGTGCGGCGGGACGGGGCGTGGGACATGGGGGAACTCCGGTCGGTGGTCGGGGTGGTGGTCGGGCTCTGCCCGGCGGACGGGCCCCGCGCGGCGGGCGGGAGGGCGGCTACGGCAGCGGTTCGTGCATGGTCGAGCAGTGGATGCCGCCGCCCCCGGCCATCAGCCGGTCGACGTCGAGCTGCACCACCTCGCGGCCGGGGAAGGCCGCGGCGAGCGCCTCCCGGGCGGCAGCGTCCTTGCGGGCGTCGCCGAACTGGGTGGTGATGACCCCGCCGTTGACGAGGACGAAGTTGAGGTAGGAGTCGACGAACTTCGAGCTGCGGGAGCGGACGGTGTCCGGGCCGTGCACGGGGACGACCTGCAGGCGGCGGCCGCGGGCATCGGTCGCGGCGGACAGGAGGGCGAACTGCTCGCGGGCGTCGCGCGCCCAGACGTCGGTGCGGTCGGCCGGTGGCAGCTGGACCATCACCACGCCGGGGCGGACGAACCGGGAGGTGACGTCCACGTGGTCGTCGGTGATGTCCTGGCCCTTGATGCCCGGCAGCCAGATCATGGTGTCCGCGCCGTAGGCGTCCAGGACGGCCTCCTCGATCTCGTCCCGGCTCATGCCGCGGTTGCGGTTCTTGTTGACCAGGCTGCTCTCGGTGGCCATCACGGTGCCGTCGCCGTCGGTCTCGATCGCGCCGCCCTCGCCGACGAAGTCCGCGTAGGTGTGGCGCAGGCCGCGGCGGGCGGCGAGGCGCTCGGCGACGCGGGCGTCGTCGTGGTGGACCTGCTTGTCGCCCCAGCCGTTGAAGTTGAGGACCACGGCGTCCAGGCCGCCGTAGCCGTCGCGGCGGAAGACCGGCGCGGTGTCGCGCATCCACAGGTCGTCGGTGGGGATGGCGGTGATCACCTCCACCGCGGAGCCGCAGGCGGCCTGCGCCTTGCCGGCCGTCCAGTCGTCGGGGGCGCACATCACCACGGGCTCGAACTCGGCGATGGTGCGGGCGATCAGGGCGATGTCCGCCTGGACGCCGCCCAGGCGCAGGCCCCAGACCCCCCGGCGGGAGGGCCAGGACATCCAGGTCCGCGCGTGCGGGACGTCGTCCGCCGGGACCCAGGGGTACGGGCGGTCGTCGCGGTGGTGGTGGGGCATGAGGGTCTCCAGATCGACGGGCTCGGCACCGACTCCACTCTTGGTGCCGTGGCGTGGCGGCGCACCACGGGGGACGGGGCGCCGGCGACAGGATTCAGGCTCGCATTGACTGAAAATTCAGTCAAACCGGCGGGTGTTCCGTGACGCATCCGCAGTACGTGGCATACGCGGAGTGACGTCCGCCGGTGTCCGGGCGGTCCGGGTGGATCAGGGGGCGAGCCGGTCGACCTCGGCGTCGATCGCGTCGGCCAGGAGCGTCCGGGCCTGCGGCAGCGGCAGGCTGCCGCTGAGCCAGCGGGTGCTCAGCCCCTCCAGCAGCGCGGTCAGCCGCTCCGCCGCCCCGGCCAGCGCGACCGCCGAGGCCATCGGCCGTACCCCGCCGAGCAGTTCCGCGATCTCCTGCACCCAGATCCGGGTGGCCCGCGCCAGCTCCTCGCGCAGCGTCTCGTCGAACACCGCGCTCGCCCGCAGCTCGCCCCAGGCGATGCTGTTCTCCCGCACCTCGGTGGTGTCCTGGAGCTCCAGCAGCAGGGTCTGCTCCAGCTCCTCGCGGGGCGTCGGCGGCGGCGCGCCCTCGGCGCGCTCCGTCGTGTACCGCTCCGCCCGGTCGCTGATGAACTCCAGCGTCTGCCGGAGGACCCCCGTACGGTCCTTGAAGTGGTAGTAGATCAGCGCGGTGGACACGCCCGCCTCGGCCGCGAGCTCCTCCACCCGCAGCCCGCGCACCCCGTGCCGCGCGATCACCCGCGCCGCTGCTTCCATGATCGACGTTTTACGACTGGCCATGATCGCCCACCCTACCCCGGGGGTGCGGTGCCGGTCCGGCCGTCGACTGAAAATTCGGTCAGGGTTTGGGGCCGGCCGGGGTGCGCGTCCGTCCGGGGTCGGCGCGTGAGAGGCTCTGCCCCATGGAACAGCGCGTACTCGGCCGCACCGGCCGTCCCGTCTCGATCGTCGGACTCGGCACCTGGCAGCTCGGCGCGGACTGGGGAGACGTCCGGGAGGAGGACGCCCTGGCCGTGCTGGAGGCCTCGGTGGAGGCCGGCGTCACCCTCTTCGACACCGCCGACGTCTACGGCGACGGCCGCAGCGAGCGGTTGATCGGCCGCTTCCTGAAGGACCGCCCGGACGCGGAGGTGTTCGTCGCCACCAAGTTCGGCCGCCGGGTCGAGCAGCGGCCCGAGCACTACAACCTGGCCAACTTCCGTGCCTGGGCCGACCGTTCGCGGGCCAACCTGGGCGTGGAACGGCTCGACCTGGTGCAGCTGCACTGCCCGCCGACGCCCGTCTTCTCCTCGGACGAGGTGTTCGACGCCCTGGACACCCTGGTGGAGGAGGAGCGGATCGCCGCCTACGGGGTGAGCGTGGAGACCTGCGAGGAGGCGCTGACCGCGATCGCCCGCCCGAACGTCGCGAGCGTCCAGATCATCCTGAACGCCTTCCGGCTCAAGCCCCTGGAGCGGGTGCTGCCCGCGGCCGAGGCGGCCGGGGTGGGAATCCTCGCCCGGGTGCCGCTGGCCTCGGGCCTGCTGTCGGGCCGGTACGACGAGCGCACCGTCTTCGCCCCGGACGACCACCGCACCTACAACCGCCACGGCGAGGCCTTCGACCAGGGGGAGACCTTCTCCGGGGTGGACTTCGCGACCGGCCTCGAGGCGGCGGCGGAGTTCGCCGCGCTCGCACCCGAGGGCGCGAGCGCGGCGCAGACGGCGCTGCGGTGGGTCACCCAGCAGCCGGGGGTGACGTCCCGGTCGGCGGAGTCGGGCAGCCCCTGGCGGTTGAGGCTCTCGAAGCCCAGCGCCAGGCCGAGGAACTGGAACGGGACCGCGATGACCACCGCG
>NZ_JBEXJK010000630.1:0-3109 GCF_040609095.1 Kitasatospora sp. NPDC004799 | reverse complement strand
GGGCGGGCAGGGGCGGCCGCGCCGGCGGTGTCACGCCTCGGCGGGCTGACCGGCCGCGGCGGGCCGGTGGCGTGATCGACGGCGGCGTCGATCCGCCCGGCCGGCGCCCCCGGGGCCCCGGTGACGGTACGTGCCCGCGCTGCCGGCGGCAGCGGGCCGGTAACGAAGGCGCCGGGGCGAGTTACGCTGAGCAGCACGGGCACCGGTACGTCCCGCGGTGGTCACGGGCCGCCCTCCCCCTCCAGGCCCAGAGCGAGCAGGCCGCCGTCGGTCCGGCCGGAGCCGCCGACCGGAAGGAGGACGCGATGACCATCTCCTGGGATGACTTCCTCGCCCGCGTCGTGGAGCGCGGCGAGTACCGGGGCGAGGCCGAGGCGGATCACGCCGCCCGGGTCGTGCTGGCCCTGCTCGGCGAGCACCTGGTGGGGTCCGAGCGCGCCGAACTCGCCGCCGCGCTGCCCGCCACCTACGCCTCGCTGCTGCGCGACGCCGCCCCGGCGGCCGAGCCGCTGACCGCCGAGCGCTTCGTGGAGGCCGTGGTGGGGTGGATCGACGGGGCGACCCCGGCGACGGCGCAGTGGGACATCGGGGCCGTGCTCAGCACCGTCGCCGACCTGGTGCCGGGGGAGCTGCTGGACCGGGTGATCGAGCAACTCCCGGACGGCTACGACCTGCTGTTCGGCCATCCTGCCCGGGCCTGAACTCCGCGCGGCCCGAATCCGTCCGGGCCCCAACCCGCGCGGGCGGCGCCGGGTGCCCCGCTGCGCGGTGGTGCCCCGCTACCCGGTGGTGGCCCGGAACAGCTCCGCGCCCGGGCCGGTCAGTTCGACCGGCCCGGCGCCCGGGCGCAGGTAGGCCGACGCGCCCGCCGGGAGCGCGAGTTCGGCGCCGCCGGTGCCCCGCAGCCGGGCCTGCCCGGAGACGCAGAGCAGGATCTGCGGGGTGGGGAGGTCGACCCGGACGGCGGTGGCGCCGGGGCGCAGCCGGGAGAGGCCGAACTCCTCGGCGGGGGAGGGGAACCGCTCCTCGGTCCCGTCCGCGAGCGGCCGCGGGGTGAGCACCGCGGGCTCGCCGGTCCGGAAGGACGTGACCGCCAGCAGGCCGTCCACGTCGACGTGCTTGGCGGTGAGCCCGCAGCGCAGCACGTTGTCCGAGTTGGCCATCAACTCCACGCCCACGCCGCGCAGATAGGCGTGCGGCACCCCGGCGTCCAGGTACAGCGCCTGCCCGGCGGTGAGCGTGACGTGGTTGAGCAGCAGTGCGGGGAGCGGTCCCCGGTCGCCGGGGTACTCCTCGGTGAGGCGGGCGTAGGCGGCGCAGCTCGCGGCGTACGGCCCGTCGGCGGCCGCCGCGCGGTGCAAGGCGCGGGTGACGGCGGCGAGTTCCTCGTCGGAGGCGTTCAGCCCGGAGCGCAGCAGCTCGGGCAGGACCGCCTCGGCGGGCCGGGTGCGCAGGGCGGCGGCCCAGTGCGGGAGCACACCGAGGGCGTCCAGCAGCCGGGCGGTGTCGGCGGCCGGCCGGAAGCCGCAGAGCGCCTCGAAGTCGCCGAGCGCGCAGAGGAGTTCCGGCTTGTGCCCGCGGTCCTTGTAGACCCGGTCCGGCGCGGTCGGCGGGATGCCCCGGGCCTGCTCGGCCGCGTACCCGGCCTCGGCCTGGGCGCGGGTGGGGTGGACCTGGAGGGAGAGCGCCCGGTCGGCGGCCAGCACCTTGAACAGGAACGGCAGTGCCGGGCCGAACCGCCGGACGGTGTCCGGGCCGAGCAGGCCGTCCGGGTCGGCGTCGATCAGCTCGTCCAGCGGCCGGGGGCCGCTGCCGTCGGGGTCCGGCGCGGACAGCAGGGACGGCGCCGACGGATGGGCGCCCAGCCAGAGTTCGGCCTGCGGGGTGCCGTCGGGCGTGGTGCCGGTGAGCGCGGGGACGGCGGTGGGCGAGCCCCAGGCGTAGCGGCGGACGGGGTTGCGCAGCAGGCCGAACGGAGGCAGGCCGAACGGAGGCAGGGCGGACGCGGGCGAGGAGGGCGCGGGCGGGGTGGACGGCGGCATGCGGGCGGCTCCGGGGAGGTTCAGCGGCAGAGCGCGGCCGCGCCGATCAGCCCGGCGTCGGTGCCGAGTTCGGCGCGGCGCACGTCCAGGCCGCGGACGTACGAGAGGGCGGCGTAGCGGTCCAGGTGGCGGGCGAGCGGGGCGAACAGCACGTCCCCGGCCTCGGCCACGCCCCCGCCGACCACGACCCGGGAGAGGTCCACCAGGGCGGCCGTGGCGGCGATCCCGGCGGCCAGCGCCCGGGCGGCGCGGTCGAAGGAGGCGAGCGCGATCCGGTCGCCCGCGGCGGCGGAGGCGGCGACGGCGCGGGCCGTCCGGTCGTCGGCCACCGGCCGCCAGCCCTCGGCGAGCGCCCGGCGGGCGATCGCGGTGCCGCTGGCGAGGCCCTCCAGGCAGCCGCGCGAGCCGCACGGGCAGGGCTCCCCGTCCAGGTCGACGGTGATGTGGCCGAGGTGGCCGGCGTTGCCGCTGGGGCCGGGGCGCACCGCGCCGTCGAGCACCAGACCGGCGCCGACGCCGGTGGACACCACCAGGCAGAGCGCGTTGTCGGCGCCCCGGGCCGCGCCCTGCCAGTGCTCGGCGGCGGCCATCGCCACGCCGTCCCCGGCGAGCCGGACGGGCAGCGCGCGCGCCGCCGGGTGCTCGGCCACCGCCGGGTGCGCGGCGATCTCGGCGACCAGCGGGAAGCCCCGCCAGCCGGGGATGTTGACCGGGCTGACGGTGCCGTCGGCGAGGTCCACCGGGCCGGCGCTGCCGATCCCGACGGCCGTCACGGCGGCCCAGTCGGCGGCGCCGGCGAGCCGGTCCAGCACCTCGTGCACGACGGCGAGCACGGCCGCACCGGGCTCCGCCGCCGGGGTGGGCAGCTGGAGCCGGTGCCGCAGCCGTCCGTCGCCGTCGACCAGCGCTCCGGCGATCTTGGTGCCGCCGATGTCGAGGGCGGCGAACAGCGGGGTGGAAGGCACGGCAGCTCCAGGAGGGTAGGGGGCGGGGGGGGCGCGGCGGGGGGGGGGGGGGCGCGGCGCCCCGCGCCCCGCCCCCCCCCGCGCCCCCCGCGCCCCGGCCCG
>NZ_JBEXJK010000629.1:0-3112 GCF_040609095.1 Kitasatospora sp. NPDC004799 | reverse complement strand
CAGCAGCTGGTCCGCCGCACCATCGGCAAGTGGGTCGCGGACAACTACCGCCGCCGGCCGATGATCCTGCCGGTCGTGGTCGAGGTCTGACGCTCACCGGTCGCGCGCGGTGCGCGACCGGACACAGCTCGACGCCGGCTGCTGGTTGTGGCGCCCGGGATCAGCGTTCGTCGTCGGACGCCGTGGCGGTGGTCGTGGTGAGACGGCCGCTCTCGTCCTGTATCTCCACGGCGATCTTCTTGAGCTCGGGCTCGAACTTCCGGCCGTGGTGGGCGCAGAAGAGCAGCTCTCCGCCGCTGGCGAGTACGACGCGCAGGTAGGCCTGGGCGCCGCAGCGGTCGCAGCGGTCAGCCGCGGTGAGCGGGCTCGCAGGGGTCAGAACAGTAGTCACGTCGCCTCTTCTCTAGCTCGACGAGCTGTCGTACCAGGGTCAACATCCAACCAGGCCGAAAACGTTCCCGCTCGTGGCTTTTCTTCTCTGAGGATTCTGCTGTGTTGATGAGGACGTGCCCCGGGCGCCGGTGGTTCATGCGTGCCGAATCCCGGGATCCGCCCATCGCTCGAACGCCCGATCGGGATCGGGTACGAGGTCCGCGTAGCATAATCCTCTGCCGGGTTGGAGCATAAGCCCCGTCCCGGGCCCCGGTAGCCTGCATAACGGCAGTTCCGGAGCCTGCGCCGGGCCCCACGATCCGCCAGGACCGGTGGTACCGGGAGGAGATGGCGCCCCCGGGGCCCGCACCCGGGTGCGGTGCTTGTTCGCGCAGCGCGTACAAGCTGCGCGGGGCCGATCCGTCGTGCTGTGCACCCGGCGCAGGGGTTCGGGCACGCAGGGCGACGGATGTCGGTGCGGCGTGCTGCACTGGCGTTTGGTCCGGATGCGTCCGGATGTGACCGATGAGACAGAACTTCACCGAGGAGAGTGCCGCGTGAGTGCCGAAACGACCGTGCCGTCCGCGCTGCTGGCCGGCGACGACGGTTCCAACTACACCGCGCGGCACCTGCTCGTCCTGGAGGGCCTGGAGGCGGTCCGCAAGCGCCCCGGCATGTACATCGGCTCGACCGACAGCCGCGGTCTGATGCACTGCCTCTGGGAGATCATCGACAACTCCGTCGACGAGGCGCTGGGCGGCTACTGCGACCGCATCGACGTCGTGCTGCACCCCGACTCCTCGGTCGAGGTCCGGGACAACGGGCGCGGCATCCCGGTCGACGTCGAGCCCAAGACCGGGCTGTCCGGCGTCGAGGTCGTGATGACCAAGCTGCACGCCGGCGGCAAGTTCGGCGGCGGCTCCTACGCGGCCTCCGGCGGTCTGCACGGCGTCGGCGCCTCGGTCGTCAACGCGCTCTCCGCCCGCCTCGACGTCGAGGTCGACCGCGGCGGCCACACCCACGCGATCAGCTTCCGCCGCGGCACCCCCGGCATCTTCACCGAGACCAGCCCGGACGCGCCCTTCGAGCCCGGCAACGGCCTGACCAGGGCCCGCAAGGTGCCGAAGACCCGCACCGGCACCCGGATCCGCTACTGGGCCGACCGGCAGATCTTCCTCAAGGACGCCAGGCTCTCCCTGGAGACGCTGCACAGCCGCGCCCGGCAGACCGCCTTCCTGGTCCCCGGCCTGACCATCGTGGTGCGTGACGAGCGGCTCACCGAGAGCGAGAAGATCGAGGAGTCGGTCTTCCGCTACGACGGCGGCATCGCCGAGTTCTGCGAGTTCCTGGCCCCCGACAAGCCGGTCTGCGACGTGCTGCGGCTGCGCGGCGAGGGCACCTTCAAGGAGACCGTGCCGGTCCTGGACGAGCTCGGCCACATGACCCCCACCGAGGTCACCCGCCACCTCGGCGTGGACATCGCGCTGCGCTGGGGCACCGGCTACGACACCACCCTGCGCTCCTTCGTCAACATCATCGCCACCCCCAAGGGCGGCACCCACGTCACCGGCTTCGAGCGCTCGCTGGCCAAGACGGTCAACGAGGCGCTGCGCGCGAGCAAGCTGCTGCGCGTCGCCGAGGACGACATCACCAAGGACGACGCCACCGAGGGCCTCACCGCGGTGGTCACCGTCCGGCTCGCCGAGCCGCAGTTCGAGGGCCAGACCAAGGAGGTGCTCGGCACCTCGGCGGCCAACCGGATCGTCGCCGCTGTCGTCGCCAAGGAGCTCAAGGCCTTCCTCGCCTCGGCCAAGAAGGACGAGAAGCTCCAGGCCCGGGCCGTCATGGAGAAGATCGTCGCGGCCGCCCGCACCCGGGTCGCCGCCCGGCAGCACAAGGAGGCCCAGCGCCGCAAGACCGCGCTGGAGACCAGCTCGCTGCCGGCCAAGCTGGCCGACTGCCGCAGCGACGACGTCGACCGCAGCGAACTGTTCATCGTCGAGGGGGACTCCGCCCTCGGCACCGCCAAGCTCGCCCGCAACTCCGAGTTCCAGGCCCTGCTGCCGATCCGCGGCAAGATCCTCAACGTGCAGAAGGCCTCGGTGAGCGACATGCTCAAGAACGCCGAGTGCGCCGCGATCATCCAGGTGATAGGGGCCGGCTCCGGCCGCACCTTCGACATCGACCAGGCCCGCTACGGCCGGGTCATCTTCATGGCCGACGCCGACGTCGACGGCTCGCACATCCGCACCCTGCTGCTCACCCTCTTCCACCGCTACATGCGGCCGATGGTCGAGCAGGGCCGGGTCTTCGCCGCCGTGCCGCCGCTGCACCGGATCGAGCTCACCAACCCCAAGCGCGGCCAGGAGAAGTACCACTACACCTACTCCGACGCCGAACTGCGCTCCACCCTGCTGGAGTTCCAGCGCAAGAACCAGCGCTGGAAGGAGCCGGTGCAGCGCTACAAGGGCCTGGGCGAGATGGACGCCGACCAGCTGGCCGAGACCACCATGGACCCGCGCCACCGCACGCTGCGCCGGATCAACCTGGGCGACCTGGAGCAGGCCGAGAAGATCTTCGACCTGCTGATGGGCAACGACGTCGCCCCGCGCAAGGAGTTCATCGTCGACTCGGCGGCCACCCTGGACCGCTCCCGCATCGACGCCTGACGCACCGCGGCCGCGGGGGGGCGGCGCACCCCCCCGGGGTGGGCCGCGCCCGCCCGGCCGCCCCCCCCACC
>NZ_JBEXJK010000628.1:0-3155 GCF_040609095.1 Kitasatospora sp. NPDC004799 | reverse complement strand
TGGGCCGTCGGCACCCCCGGTGTCACCACCTTCCTGCGCCGCCTCGCCCGCCGCGGCGGCCCGGTCCCGGGACTGCTGCCGCTGCGCTGAACGGCCGTGGGGCGGGCGGTGCCGGGGGCCTCCGTTCCAGCGGCGCTCAGTCCAGCGGGCTCTCGGCTCCGGTGAGGCGCAGGCTCACCTGCCACAGGCGCAGTCGGGCCTCGCGGTCGTACGCCTGGGGGTGGGCGCGGGCCTCGCGGGTGCGGTCGTAGAAGCGTCCGGTGGTGCCGGCGAGTGCCGGGTCGGTGACGAGCCGGTGGGTGGCGGCCACCCCCTCCTCCAGCGTGTCGACGCTGTGCCCGATCTCGGCGAGGACGATCTTGGTCGGCATGTAGCTCGCGGGGTGCAGGCTGTTGACCGTGACCTCGTCGGCGGGCAGGCGTGCGGCGAGTTCGAAGCCGCACATGATCTGGGCGAGCTTGCTCCGGCCGTACGCGCGGACGCCGTCGTAGTCGTGCTCCAGCATCAGGTTCCCGAAGTCGAGCGGGTGCTGGCCGACGGAGGCGACGTCGACGATGCGCGCCGGCGCCGACGCGCGCAGCAGCGGCAGGAGTTCGAGGGTGAGCAGGAAGCCGGCGAGGTGGTTGACGGCGAAGCGCAGCTCGTGGCCGTCGGCGCTGGTGCGGCGGGTGCGGCCGTCCGGTCGCCCGCTGCCGATGCCGGCGTTGTTCACCAGGACGTCGAGCCGGTCCACCGACGCGCGGAGCTCCGCGGCCATCCGGCGGACCTGGCCGAGGTCGGCGAGGTCCGCCATCACGGTCCGCGGCCCGGCCGCGCCGAGGGCCGCGATCCGGTCCGCGACGCGGTCGAGCTTGGCCCGGTCGCGGCCGTGCAGGATCAGGTCGGCGCCGTCGGCCGCCAGGCGTTCGGCCAGGGCCAGGCCGAGGCCGTCGGTGGCCCCGGTGACGAGGACGGTGCGGGGCAGGGTCATGGCCGGTCTCCCGGGTCGGTCGTCGGGTCGGCCGGGGTGTGCGCAGCCTGCGTGAGGACGGCCGTGAGCTCCTCGACGAGCTCGTCTCCCAGCGGCTGGCGCGTGGCCAGGAGGCGGTACCACAGGGTGCCGAACACGAGGTCCAGGACGGTGGACGCGTCGGGACGGAGCGGCAGGTCGCCCCGGGCCCGGGCCCGGTCGAGGACCACCTGGAGCGCGTCGCGCCGACGCCGCAGGAAGGCGCCGCGGAAGAGCTCGCCGAACTCCTCGTTGATCTGGGCCTCCGCCATCAGGACGCGCAGGATGTCGACGACGGGCTGCCGGCGGCCGAGCCGGAACGTGTCCCGCAGGAAGGCCCGGACGTCCTCGGCGTAGGAGCCGTGGTCGGCGTTCGTGACGTAGAGATCGGCCTTCACCGCGAGCGCTTCGAGGAGTACGTGGGCCTTGGAGGGCCACCAGCGGTAGATCGTCTGTTTGCCGCACCCGGCGCGGTTGGCGATGCCTTCGATCGTCAGGTCGGCGTAGCCGACCTCGCCGACCAGTTCGAAGGCCGCGACCAGGATCGCCAGCCGGCTCTCCTCGCTGCGCTTGCGTCCCGGGCGTGATGCCGAAGGGGGTTGCTCGTCCATGTCCATGGAGGCTAGCTTAATTCGAGACGCAGCGGTTCGAAATAAGGAGACGCCATGTCCCAGCGCACTGCCCTCGTGGTCGGGGGAACGTCCGGCATCGGACTCGCAACGGCCCGCCTGCTCCAGGCGCGTGGCGCCACGGTGCACGTCACCGGCCGCGGCAAGGAGCGCCTCGACGCCCTCGCCGCCACGGACACCGACCTGGTCGGGCACCGGGCCGACGCCGGGAACCCCGACGAGATGGGCGCACTCGCCGAGGCGATCGGCGGCATCGACTGGCTGGTCCTGGCGGCCGGCGGGAGCGAAGGGCCGGGGCCGGTGGCCGAGCTCGACCTGACGGTGCTGCGGCGCGCGTTCGAGGCCAAGTTCTGGCCCTACGTCAGCACCATCCAGGCGGTCCTGCCGCACCTTGCACCGGACGGGTCCATCACCCTGCTCAGCGCCGTCACCGCGCGGACCGGCATGCCGGGCACCGCCGGCCTCGCGGCCCTCAACGGCGCCGTCGAGGCCCTGGTCAGGCCGCTGGCCGTGGAACTCGCCCCGATCCGGGTGAACGCCGTCTCGCCCGGGCTGGTCGACACGCCCTGGTGGAACGGCCTGCCGGAGGACGCCAGGCGCGGGTACTTCGCCCAGGCCGCCGCCGCGCTGCCGGTCCGCCACGTCGCCTCGGCCGAGGAGGTCGCCGAGGTGGTGGCCCTGGCCGCCACCAACGCCAACCTCACCGGCACCGTCCTCGAGGCCGACGGGGGTGCGCGTCTGGTCCCGCTCGGCTGACCCTCGCCGCGCCGTCGGGGGTCGGTCGCGGCCCGGCGCGGAACGGTGAACGGGCGGGGTTCCACTTGGGGGGAAACGGTATTGAGCCGACATGGGCGGGTCCCGGCCAAGGTGGTGCAGGCCCGTACCGGCGGCCACCGGCGCTGCCTAGAGTTCTCCCCGGGCGGCGCGAAGGAGCCCGGGTCCGAGCGACCCGAGGACGGCGCACCCACGGGGGGCCCGGCACATCCCGCACCACTCGTTTCGCAGGCACACACCGCTCCGTTCCGGGCGGCACGCCTGCCGACTCAAGGGAGAACGCCATGTCCGACACGTCCCGTACCGAGGGCCTCGACCTTCAGGACCTCGACCTCAGCGAGCTGACCGTCACCTCGCTGCGCGACACCGTCGCACTGCCGGAGAACGGCGCGTCCTGGGGTTCGTGTTCCTGCCAGGCCTCGTCCTCCTGTGCCCAGCCGCAGGACATGAGCGCGCCGATCGTCTGACGATCCGCCGCCCGGGCCAGGCCGTAGGCCGAACCCGTCGGCCCGGCCCTCCGAGGCCGGCGCCACCGCACCAGGACGGACCCGGCGCGTCCACCCGGACGCGTCGGGTTCGTCCCGTGTGCAGGGCCTCGGCGTGCCGACCCCGGCCGGGTTCGTGACGCCGTGACCCGATCCGACGATTTCCACGAGACGCGCCCCAGGCTCCGCCGGAGGGAACCGCCCATGCCCGACCGCGCCGCCCTGCCCCGGGACGAGCGGGCGCCCGCGCTCGCGCCCGCAGCGGCCCCGGCCGCGTAC
>NZ_JBEXJK010000627.1:0-3156 GCF_040609095.1 Kitasatospora sp. NPDC004799 | reverse complement strand
GGAGGGGCCGTAGCCGTCGACCACGGTGAGGCCGGGGCAGGCGGCCAGCACCTTGCGGACGGCGGCGCCGGGCACCGCCTCGCCGCCGGTCCACACCTCGCGGGCGCCACGCAGGCAGCCCGGGTCCTCCTGGGCGAGCAGCCGGAACAGCCCGGCGGTCAGCCACAGGCTGGTCACGCCCCGCTCGGTGACGGCGTGCCGGACGGCGGCGGCGTCCAGGTCCTCGGGCGGGGCGAGGACGGCGGTGCCGCCGCGCAGCAGCGGCACCCACAGCTCGTAGGTGGCGGCGTCGAAGGCGTGCGGGGAGTGCACCAGCACCCGGTCGTGGCCGGCGAAGGCGCGGTCCAGGGCGAGCGCGGCGACGTCCCGGCGGCGCACCGCGACGCCCTTGGGGGTACCGGTGGAGCCCGAGGTGAACATCAGGTACTGGACGTTCTCGGGGTGGACGGCCGTGGGGGGCGCGCTCGGCCCTTCGTCGCCGGGAAGGTCGGCGCGCAGCACCCGCTCGGCGGGGAGCAGTTCGGCGGCCGCCTCCGCCCAGCGGGCGTCGGTGAGCAGCAGTCCGGCGCCGGCCTCGGCCAGCATCCGGTGCAGCCGCCCGCGCGGCGCCCGGCCGTCCAGCGGCACGTACACGCCGCCGGTGCGCACCAGCGCCAGCTGGGCGACGACCAGCTCGACGGAGCGCTCCATCAGCACCCCGACCGGCTGCTCCGCCCGGACGCCGCGCGCGGCCAGCCGGGCCGCGAACCCGGCGGCGCGGACGTCGAGTTCGCGGTAGGTGAGGCGCTGGTCGGCGGTCTCCAGGGCGGTCGCGCCGGGGGTGCGGAGCACCTGGGCGGCGAACAGCTCGGCGATGTCGGCGGCGGGCTGCTCGACGGCGGTGGCGTTCCAGTCGACCAGGACGCGCCGGCGCTCCTCGCCGGTGAGCAGCGGCAGCCGCGCGGGCGGCCGGTGGGCGCCGTCGGGCATGGCGGTCAGCGCGGCGGTGAGCTGCCGGGCCAGCCGCCGCACCGTGGCCTCGTCGAACAGCCGCGGGTCGTAGCAGAGCCGCAGCGACAGCTCCGGGCCCGGGTAGGCCAGCAGGGTGAGCGGGTAGTTGGTGGTCTCGATCCCGTCCAGGTCGCGCAGCCGCAGGCCGTGGGCGCCGGCCGCGTCCTCGTCCACCGGGTAGTTCTCGAAGACCACCAGACTGTCGAACAGGCTTGTCTGCTCGGGCAGTTCGGTAGCCGCCCGCAGCCGGGTGAGCGGCACGGTGCCGTGCCGGCGGTCCTCGCTCTGCTCCCGCTGCAGGGCCCGCAGCCAGTCCACCAGGGTGCCGTCGGCGGGCACCGCGGTGCGGGCCGGCAGGGTGGTGATGAACAGGCCGGTCATCGTCTCGACGCCGGGCAGCTCGGGCGGCCGCCCGGAGGAGGTGGTGCCGAACACCACCTCGTCGCGCCCGGACCAGCGGCCCAGCAGCACCGCCCAGGCGCCCTGGACCAGGGTGTTGAGGGTCAGCCCGGAGCCGCGCGCGAGCTCCTCCAGCGCCCCGGTCGCGGCGGCGGGCAGGGTGAACGGCACGGCCCGGGTGGACTCCGCGCGGTGGCTCTGCACCGGCTCGCGGTCGTACGGCAGCGGCGTCGCCTCGGCCAGCCCGGCGAGGCGGGTGCGCCAGTGCCGCTCGTCCTCCTCCCGGTCGCGCTCGGCCAGCCAGGCCAGGTAATCGCGGTAGGGCCGGCGCTCCGGCACGGTGCCGTACGGGACCTCGCCCGCGGCGGTCAGCGCGGCGTGCACCGCGAAGACGTCCGAGAGCACCTGGAACAGGCTCCAGCCGTCCAGGACGAGGTGGTGGAAGGACCAGAGCACCCGCACCCGGCGGTCCGCGAGCCGGACCAGCACCAGCCGCTGCAGCGGGGCCCGCCCCAGGTCGAGGCCGCGGGCCCGGTCGCGGTCCAGCAGCTCGGCCAGCCGGGTGCGGCGCTCCTCCTCGGGCAGCTCCCGCCAGTCCAGGTGGGTGACCGGCACCGTCACCCGGCGGTGCACCACCAGGAGCGGCTCGGGCACCTCCTGCCAGCGGACGTGGGCGCGCAGCACCGCGGTGCGGTCGGTGACCCACTGCCAGGCCTCGGCGAGGCGCGCCGGGTCGGGCACCCCGTCCAGGACGAAGTCCAGCTGCTGGAAGTAGGCGCCGCTGTCCTCCTCGGCGAGGCCGTGGAAGAGCATGCCGGACTGGGTCGGGGTGAGCGGCAGGACGTCCTCCACCGCGCCCGGGTCGGCGCCGGTGACCAGGTCCACCGCCGCCTGGTCGAGCCGGGCCAGCGGGAAGTCGGACGGGGTGCGCCCGGCGGCGCCGGGGCGGGCCGCGTGGCGGGCGAGGTCGGCCAGCTCCTCGGCGAAGCGCCGGGCCAGCGCCTCCACGGTCGCGGCGCGGTGGACGGCGGCGGAGTGGAACCAGGTGAACTCCAGCGCGTCGCCGTCGAGCCGGCCGACCACCTCCAGCGGGTGGGGGCGTTCGACGGCCGGGTCGGCGTCGAGCTCGAGCGGCCGGAAGGTGCCGCGGAACAGCCCGTCCGGGTCCTCCGGCAGGGCGATGCGGCCCAGGTAGTTGAAGCCGATCCGGGCGGCCGGGGCCTCGGGGGCCGTGCCGGGGCGGCCGAGGTGGCGCAGCGCCTCGAAGCCGAGGCCGCGCCGGGGGACGGCGCGCAGCTGCTCCTTGACCTGCTTGAGGACGGTGTCCCAGTCGGCGTCGGCGGGGACGGCCAGGGCGACGGGGTGGCGGGTGGTGAACCAGCCGACCGTCCGGCTGAGGTCGAGCTCGGCGAACAGCTCCTCGCGCCCGTGGCCCTCGACGTCCACCACGACCTGCTCCGGGCCGCCCGCCGCGCACAGCGCCCGGCCCAGCGCGCTCAGCAGCACGTCGTTGGCCTGGGTGCGGTAGGTGTCGGGCAGGGTGCGCAGCAGGGCGGCGGTGTCGGCGGGGCTCAGCCGGACGGTGACGGAGCGTTCGGAGGCGTAGGTGTCGGGGCCGTCCAGCTCAGCCGGGAACGGTTCGGCGCTCGGCCCGGGCACGGCCCCGGCCCAGTACGCCGTCTCGTCCTCGAAGCCGCCCGCGGCGGCGAAGGCGCTCAGCCGCTCGGCCCACTGCCGCAGCGGCGAGGACTTCGCCGGCAGGGCGTC
>NZ_JBEXJK010000626.1:0-3156 GCF_040609095.1 Kitasatospora sp. NPDC004799 | reverse complement strand
TTGCAGAACTACCGGCGTGCTCAGTCGAAGCTCACAGCCGAAGGATCGCAACTGCCGCGAGGGGAGACCACCGTGACACCGCCGGCCGCAGCCAGCGCCGCCGCCATCCGTACCGACGACCCGACCACCGACCCCGCCGCGGCCAGTGCCGCGGCCGCCGACGCCCAGGCCTCCGCCCCCACGGGGCTGCCGGGCAACGGCGACGACGACCCCGACGAACGCACCGCGGCGGACTCCGCCGCTCAGGGCCGCACCTACGCGGCCTCGTCTCCCGCAGGCGCCCGGTTCACCCGGCCCGGGGGGATGTTCTCCTCCCTGCGCGTTCGCAACTACCGCTACTACTTCGCCGGCCAGGTGGTGTCCAACACCGGTACCTGGATGCAGCGGATCGCCCAGGACTGGCTGGTGCTGAGCCTCACCGGCAGCCCGCTCGCGGTCGGCATCACCACCGCCATGCAGTTCCTGCCGATGCTGCTGCTCGGCCTGTTCGGCGGCGTGCTCGCGGACCGGATGCCCAAGCGCCGGCTGCTGATCTACACCCAGGGCGCGATGGGCCTGCTGGCCGCCGGCCTCGCGGTGCTGACCATCGGCGGCCTGGTGACGCCGTACTACGTGTACGTCTTCGCGCTGCTGCTCGGCCTGGTCACCGTGGTGGACAACCCGACCCGGCAGGCCTTCGTCTCCGAGATGGTCGGGCCCAAGGACCTCGCCAACGCCGTCAGCCTGAACGCCGCCAACTTCCAGACCGCCCGGCTGGTCGGCCCCGCCGTCGCGGGCCTGCTGATCGCCGCGGTCGGCAGCGGCTGGGCGTTCGCCGTCAACGCGCTGTCCTTCGCCGCCGTGATCGGCGGGCTGCTCGCCATGCGGGAGAGCGAACTGCGCCCGACCGAGCCGATCGCCCGCGAGAAGGGGCAGCTGCGCGAGGGCCTGCGGTACGTCCGGGAACGGCCCGAGCTGCTCTGGCCGATGGTGCTGGCCGGGTTCATCGGCACCTTCGGCTTCAACTTCCCGACGCTGCTCTCCGGCTTCGCGTACGACACCTTCGAGGTGGGCGCCGGCCAGTACGGCCTGCTGAACACCGCGATGGCGATCGGCTCGCTGGCCGGTGCGCTGCTCGCCGCCCGCCGGGGCGCGCCGCGGCTGCGCCGGCTGGTCGGCGCCGCGCTGGCCTTCGGCACGCTGGAGGTGGTCGCCGCGTTCGCGCCCGACTACTGGACCTTCGCGCTGCTGCTGATGCTGATCGGGGTCTTCGGGCTGAGCTTCAACACCTCGGTCAACGCCTCGCTGCAGCTGGCCACCGACCCCGAGATGCGCGGCCGGGTGATGGGCCTGCTGGTGCTGGTCTTCACCGGCGGCACGCCGATCGGCGCCCCGATCGTCGGCTGGGTGACCGCCTCGTACGGGCCCCGGCTCGGCCTGCTGGCCTGCGGGCTGGTGTCCGCGGCGGCGGCCGGCGCGGTCGGCCTCGTGCTGGCCCGCAGCGCGGACCTGCGGGTGCGGTTCGACCTGCACCCGGGCCGCGGCGGCCGGGTGGTGGCCTTCGTGCCGCGGTCCGGTCCGGCGAGCAAGTCGGAGCTGGCCGCCGTCTGCTGACGGCATGTCAGGTTTCCCCGGAGATCGACAAGGCCTTCGGGGAAACCTCGGTGGCTCAGAGCCTCATGGCGAGGACCTGGCCCGGCCAGAGGCCGTTCGGCTGCTCGACCTCGAAGGTCTCGGTCTCGGTGAAGCCGAGCCCCCGGTACCGGTCGACCAGCTTGCCGTCGGCGCCGGCGTAGCAGTCCACCCGGAGCAGGCCGATGTCGCGCCGGCGGGCCTCCTCGACCGCGTCGGCGATCAGCGCGGCACCGAGGCCCGAGCCGCTGCGGCCGCGGTCGGTGACCAGGAGGCGGACGTACAGTTCGCGCTCGTCCACGGCGGGGATCCACCGGCCGCGGTCCTCGGAGAGCACGCAGCAGCCGACCGTACGGCCGTCGTCGTCCACGGCGAGGCGGATCAGGAAGGGCTCGGCGGCGTACGAGGCGGCCTGGTCGACCCGGGCCGGGATGGTGCTGAAGGGCTGGTCGCCCCACTGGCCGGTGCGGTCGTTCGCGGCCAGCCAGGCCACGGCGCCGTCGAGCAGGGACAGGATGTCGGGGACGTCCTCGGGACCCCCGTTGCGGATCTTCATATTCGAACGTTCTACCCGAAACGACCGGGCGCGGGAAGATGGGTCCATGAGGCTGTTCGTGGCGGTGCTGCCGCCGGTGCGGGCGTTGCAGGGGCTCTTCGACGCCGTCGCGCCGGTGCGGGAGCTGCCCGGGGCGGAGCGGCTGCGCTGGACCGGCGTCGAGGGCTGGCACCTGACCCTGGCCTTCCTGGGCGAGGTGCCGGCCGAGCGGCTGCCGGAGCTGGAGGCGGGCCTGGCCGCCGTCGCCGAGGTCCACCCGGTGCACCGGCTGCGGATCGCGGGCGCGGGCCGGTTCGGCGACCGGGTGCTCTGGGCCGGGATCGAGGGCCAGGACTGGGCGCTGCGCCGCCTGGCCGAGGCCGTCGCCGGGGCCACCGCCGAGGTCACCGGGGCGACCGACGACTACGCCTTCCACCCGCACCTCACCCTCGCCCGGGCCGGCTCCTCGCGCGGCCACCGGCGGGCCGTGCAGCGGGTCGCGGCGGCCGAGCTGGACGGCCTGGTGGCGGCGCTGGCCGACTACCGGGGGCCGGAGTGGGAGGCCGCCGAGCTGCACCTGGTCCGCAGCGACCTGGGCGGCGGCGCCGCGCACTACGAGACGCTGCGGCGGTGGCCGCTGGCGGAGTGGGGCCGGGCCGCCGGGGGTCCGGGGGCGGGGGCCGGGGGGAGTCCCGGGTGAGCCGGAGGTACGCTCGATGACCGTGGATCCCAAGACTCGTATGCGCATCGTCTCCGGCACCCTGGTGCTGATGCTGGTCGTCGTGCTGATCAGCTCGCTGGTCGGCCGCTGAGCGGAACGGTCGGAACGGTCGGAACGGCCGGAGTGGTCGGAGCGGCCTCGGCGCGGTCGAAAGGCCGAAGCGGCCGAACGGTCGAACGGCCGGGACGGCCCCCGGCCCCGGAACGCCCGAGGGCCCGCCCCCCCCGCGGCGGCGGGCCCGCGGGCGTGTGCGCGGGGGGCGGGGTCAGAGCTGGGCGGCCACGGAGTC
>NZ_JBEXJK010000625.1:0-3161 GCF_040609095.1 Kitasatospora sp. NPDC004799 | reverse complement strand
CGCGCCGCCGTGGGGGCGCGTTCCGAGGCCGCCGGACCGGAGTCCGCGGCCGCCGCCCTGGCCGACCGGCTCGCCGCGGCACCGCCCGCCGAGCAGGAGCGGCTGCTGCTCGCCCTCGCCCGCGAGTCGGTGGCCGAGGTCCTGGGCCACCGCGGCACCGGCGCCGTCCACCCCGAGCGGGCCTTCAAGGAGCTGGGCTTCACTTCGCTCGCCGCGGTGGAACTGCGCAACCGCCTGGACGCCGCCACCGGGCTGCGGCTGCCCGCCTCCCTGGTCTTCGACCACCCCACTCCCGCCGCCCTGGCGGAGTACCTGCGCAGCCGGCTGGTGCCCGACACGGCCCCGCAGACCCCGGCCCTCCTCGCCGAACTCGACCGGCTGGAAGCCGCGTTGGCCTCGGCCACGGAGATCGGACTGCTCGCCGCCGTACCGGACGAGGCGGTCCGCACGGCCGTCGGCAACCGGCTCAGGACGCTGCTGTCCACCTGGACCGGCGCCCACGGGGCCGACGAACCGGAGACGGTCGCCGACCAGCTCGACGCCGCCTCCGACGACGAGATCTTCGACTTCATCGACCGGAAGTTCGGGACCTCATGACCAGTACCGCGCGCGCACTCCCGACGACTCCGGCAGGTGGACTTCCCGATGGCGAATGAAGACAAGCTCCGCGAGTACCTCAAGCGGGTCACCGTCGACCTGCACGAGGCGCACGAGCGCCTGCGCGAAGCCGACGAGCGGGAGACCGAGCCCATCGCGATCGTGTCCATGGGCTGCCGCTACGCGGGCGGCATCGACACGCCCGAGCAGCTGTGGCGGCTGGTCGCCGACGGTCGGGACGCCGTCGCCGGCTTCCCGGCGGACCGCGGCTGGGACCTGGACGCCCTCTACCACCCGGACCCCGACCACCCCGGCACCAGCCACGTCCGCGAGGGCGCCTTCCTGGACGCCGCGGGCGCGTTCGACGCGGGCTTCTTCGGGATCTCGCCGCGTGAGGCCCTCGCCATGGACCCGCAGCAGCGGCTGCTGCTGGAGACCTCCTGGGAGGTCCTCGAACGGGCCGGCATCGACCCGACCTCGGTGCGCGGCACCCGGGTCGGCGTCTACGTCGGCACCAACGGCCAGGACTACGCGAAGGGCGTGCGCAAGCTGCCCGAGGACGTCGAGGGCTACCTCGCCACGGGCAACGCCGCCAGCGTCGTCTCCGGCCGGATCTCCTACACCCTCGGCCTGGAGGGCCCGGCCGTCTCCGTCGACACCGCCTGCTCCGCCTCGCTCGTCGCCCTGCACCTCGCGGTGCGCGCGCTGCGCGCGGGGGAGTGCACGATGGCCCTGGCCGGCGGCGTCACCGTGATGACGGCGCCGCTGCCCTTCGTCGAGTTCAGCCGCCAGCGGGCGCTGGCCGAGAACGGCCGCTGCAAGCCCTTCGCGGCCGCAGCCGACGGCACCGGCTGGGGCGAGGGCGTCGGCGTGCTGCTGCTGGAGCGGCTGTCGGACGCGCGGCGCCACGGGCACCCGGTGCTGGCGGTCGTGCGCGGCAGCGCGATCAACCAGGACGGTGCGAGCAACGGCCTGACGGCGCCGAACGGCCCGTCCCAGCAGCGGGTGATCCGCGCGGCGCTGGCCTCCGCACGGCTGACCGCCGACCAGGTGGACGCGGTCGAGGCGCACGGGACGGGCACGGTGCTGGGCGACCCGATCGAGGCGCAGGCGCTGCTGGCGACGTACGGGCAGGAGCGCGGCGAGGACGGCGAGCCGCTGTGGCTGGGCTCGGTGAAGTCCAACCTCGGGCACACGCAGGCCGCCGCGGGGGTGGCGGGCGTGATCAAGATGGTGATGGCGATGCGGGAGGGTGTGCTGCCGCAGACCCTGTACGTGGACGAGCCCTCGCCGCACGTGGACTGGTCGGCGGGCGCGGTGGAACTGCTGACCGAGGCGCGGGACTGGCCGGAGACCGGGCGTCCGCGTCGGGCGGCCGTCTCCTCCTTCGGGATCAGCGGGACGAACGCGCACGTGGTGCTGGAGCAGGCGCCGGAGGCTTCCGAGGACGTGGCGCCCGAGCCGGTGGACGGCGTGGTGCCGTGGGTGCTGTCCGGGCGGAGCGGGGCGGCGCTGCGGGAGCAGGCGCGGCGGCTGCTGGCGGCGGTCGGCGGGGAGCGGCCGGTGGACGTCGGCTACTCGCTGGTGTCCTCGCGGGCGTCCTTCGAGCACCGGGCCGTGGTGGTCGGCGAGGGGCGCGAGGCGCTGCTGGCCGGCCTGGGTGCGGTCGCGGACGGCGAGACGGTGCCGCAGGTCGTCCAGGGCGTGGCGCCGACGACGGTCGCCCCGGTGTTCGTGTTCCCGGGGCAGGGGTCGCAGTGGCTGGGCATGGCGCGGGAGTTGCTGGCGGAGGAGCCGGTGTTCCGGGCGCGGATGGAGGAGTGCGCGAACGCCCTTGCGCCGCACGTGGAGTGGGATCTGCTGGACGTCGTCGGGGGCGGGGACGGCGGGTGGATGGAGCGGGTGGACGTGGTCCAGCCGGTGCTGTTCGCCGTGATGGTGTCGCTCGCGGCCCTGTGGCGTTCGTACGGTGTCGAGCCGTCGGCCGTGGTGGGGCACTCGCAGGGGGAGATCGCGGCTGCGGCGGTGTCGGGTGCGTTGTCGCTGGAGGACGCGGCGCTCGTGGTGGCGCTGCGCAGCCGGGCGATCGTCGAACTGTCCGGGCTGGGCGGGATGGTGTCCGTTCCGCTGTCCGCTTCCGAGGTGCGGGAGCTGCTGGGACGTTGGGACGGGATCTCGGTCGCGGCCGTCAACGGCCCGCGTTCGGTGGTGGTTTCGGGTGATGCCTCCGCTCTGGACGCGTTGATGGAGTACTGCGCGACCAAGGAGATCCGGGCGCGTCGGATCGCGGTGGACTACGCCTCGCACTCGGCGCACGTCGAGCGCATCGAGGCGCGTCTCGCGGAGCTGCTGGCGCCGGTGGCCCCGCGCGTGCCGGAGATCCCGTTCCACTCGACCGTCACCGGCGAGGTGGTGGACGGCCCGTCGCTGAACGGTGCGTACTGGTACCAAAATCTGCGCCGGACTGTGGAGTTCGCGAACACTGTCGAGTCCCTTCTCGCTTCCGGCCACACCCAGTTCATCGAGATCAGTGCCCACCCGGTGCTGACGGTCGGTATCCAGGA
>NZ_JBEXJK010000624.1:0-3211 GCF_040609095.1 Kitasatospora sp. NPDC004799 | reverse complement strand
GACGCGGCGGCGCTGCCCGTGCTGGCCGCGGAGCTGCGTGCGCTGCGCACGGCGATCGGTGCGGAACCGCTGCGCACGGCGGCCACCGATCCCGCCGGGGTCCGCGACCGACTGCCCGGCCACCGCCGTGCCGAGCACCTGCCCGACGCGTCCCCGGCGATGCGGGACGTCTTCCGCTCCGCCGGGGACACCGCCCGCGCCCTGTCCCACCTGCGCCCGGCCGTCGACGAGGAGACCCCGGCGGCCCCGGACACGCGCGCGCGAGCGGAGCCCGGGGCGAAGGACCCCGCACCGGACCGGCAGGGCCCCCGCATCCGTCCCACCACCAGGACCGCGCTCCAGGTCGCGACCGGATCGGCGCTGGCCGTCGTCGGCGGCGAACTGCTGTCACCGGAGCGCTGGTACTGGGCCGTCTTCACCTGCTGGGTGGTCTTCATCAGCACCACCTCCACCGGCGAGATCCTGGTCAGGGGGTTCCGGCGGCTGGTCGGCACGGTGGCGGGTGTCGTCGCCGGGCTCGCCCTCGCCGCCCTGGTGGGCGACGCCGCCTGGCCGGCCTTCGCCCTGGCGACGCTCAGCGTGTTCGGGATGTACTACACGCTCGCGGTCTCCTACACGCTGATGTCCTTCTTCGTCACCACGATGATCGGCATGCTGTACGCGCTGCTCCACACCCTCACCCCGGACGTGCTGGTGGTGCGGATCGAGGAGACCGCGCTGGGGATCGCCTGCGGACTGGCCGCCGCTCTGCTCGTTCTGCCGGTACGGACCCGGGAACGCACCGACCAGGCGCTGCGCGAGGTGCTGGAACGGCTGCGCGCGGCGCTCTCCCAGTCGCTGGCCCGGCTGGGCGGCGAGCCCGGCGGGGACCCGCTCGACCCGGCCCGCGTGCTGGATGCGGCCCTGGACGACCTGCGCCGGTCGGTACAGCCGCTGATCACCCCGCTCAGCCCCCTGCGGTCCCGGCGGCGCACCGCACTCGCCGTCCTGGGACTGCTGGAGACGGCGGCCTTCCACACCCGCAGCCTGGCCGCCACCGCCGGACCGGCACCGGCCGGCTGCCGCACCGGCGCCGATCCACGGCTCGTCGACGCGGCCCGCAGGATCGACCGCGAACTGGCGCGCCTGCTCAGCGAGATCACCGTCCGGGCCGAGGACGACGCCCCGCCCGTACCCGGCCCCGGGCTTCCCGCCCGGCTCGACGCGAGCGGGTGCGGGGCCCACGCCGAGGACGCCCACACGACGCGACGGGCCCTGCGGCACCTGCACCGCGTGGACGAGAGCGTGCAGGCCCTCGCCCGGACGCTCCACCCGCCCGTCCCCGAGAACTCGTGACGGGCGGGAGCGGGGGAAGCACGGTCAGGGGCCCGGCCAGTCGCGGCAGCCCGGTCCGGCGTCGATCCGCAGGACCCGGGCGAGGCCGAGGGGTGTCCGGTCGGTGCCGAGGGTCTGCCGGATTCCCGTACGGACCCGGAGTTCGGGGGCGGAGAGAGCGGTGCCGAAGAGCCCGGGTGAGAACGCGGCGGTGACGTCCCGCAGGCCCTCGGGGGCGGACCCGCCGCCGAGCCGGGCGGCGAGGGCGGGGGCAAGTTCCGCGGCCAGGGCGTACGGGGAATCGGCCGGACCGCCCCACGACGGGCCCTCCACCGGCCGGTGGAAGGAGACGCAGTGCAGGTCTCCGGGCTCGCCGCACGCCTGCACCCGCCAGTCGCCCAGCCGGGCCGCCAGCCAGTAGAAGCCCCGCCGCGGCCGGTCCCAGGCCAGTGCGCGGCCCGGCGCCTCGTAGCGCGCCCGGGTCTCCGGGGAGATCAGGGCGTCGTGCAGGGTGAGCGGGAGCGCCGCGGCGGGGCCGAAGGCTCCGCCGAGCAGGTCGCCGAGTTCGGCGGTGACCTGCTCCAGCGCCCCCGGATCGTCGAGCGGCGCGCCCTGGGGAGGCGGCACGACCAGTTCGGCCCCGCCCAGGAGCCTCTTCCGGGAGGGCAGGGACAGCGGGGCGGGGGGCAGCAGGGCCGCGAACGAGTAGCCGACGGTCGGATGGTCTCCGCCGGCCACCTCAGCGGCACCGAGGGGGTGGAGCACGTCAGTTCACCACCATGGTGTGGATGACTCCGGGAGCGCTCAGACTGCTGGACACGGTGAAGACGTAGACGCCCGGGGTGGTGGGTGTACCGACGAGTATGCCGTCCGGGTGGAGGGTGAGGCCCGGTGGCAGGGTGCCGAAGAGCAGCCGCACCGGATCCTGGTACGCGTTCTGTGTTCCCGGTGGGATGGGCACGACGCTGAGGGCGTTGGCTTGGAAGTCGCTGTCGGTGATCCGGTCGCCGTGGTACCGGAGGTTGACACCGACCGTCCGGTTGACGAAGTCGGACGCGAGGAACTCCAGGACGGGAGTCTGCGTGGTGGCCGTGAACCCCGTCGCGGGTGCGGGAGCGAGTTCGGGGAGGGCGACCTGCAGCCCCTGATGGATCGCCTGGGCGGAATAGCCTTCCCGGTTGAGCGCGGCATCGTGCAGCGTGCCACCGATCTCGGCGATGGCGTGGTAGGTGAAGTCCCACCCCTGCTGGTTACCGGGGACCGGGTGGTACATGAGATCGGTGGCCTGGACGTTGGTCAGCGTGTTGTTGTAGTTGCCGACGTCAGCCGCCCAGACGCTGCGGCTGCCGTACTGGAATCCGCCCCAGAAGATGACCGCCCGGGCCTGGAGGCCGAGGGTCTGGGCCAGCAGGATGTGCAGGTTGGCGAAGTCCGAGCAGACGGCCCCGTTGGAGCCGGCCAGGAGGGCCAAGGGGTCGGCGGTCAGGCCCTGGGTGCCGTCGTAGGGCACTCTGGCCCGGATCCACGTGCGCAGCGCGGTCGCCACGCCCTGCTCGGTCACCTCACCCGTCGCCATGGCCGTGGCCTCGGCCACCGCGTCGTACCGCAGGTTCCCGGTGGTGGGGTTGTCGAACAGGCGGTAGAAGGTGTGCGCCGTGGGGGCCAGATCCTGCATGCCGGTCGTGTCGGAGACCACCCAGTTGATGGTCTGGGGCGTGGCCCCGACCGTGCTCGCACCCGCCAGCGCGATCAGGGGGACGTCGAAGGTGTGCACGCCGGGGCCGGGGTCCTGGGGCATCGACAGGATGACCGAGCCGCCCTGGTGCCGGGCGGCCGGATGGACCGGCGGCTCGGTGGAGCGCTGGGCGGCGAACAGCAGGACGCCGACGGTGAGGAA
>NZ_JBEXJK010000623.1:0-3213 GCF_040609095.1 Kitasatospora sp. NPDC004799 | reverse complement strand
AGGAGGGCAACTACGACCTCGTCGGCAACAACACCCCGGTGTTCTTCATCAAGGACGCCATCAAGTTCCCCGACTTCATCCACACCCAGAAGCGCACCGGCGGCGACCGACCAGTCGGCCGCCGTCAGCGCCCGCGGACGGCCCGCCAGCAGCCGGTACCCCGGCCCGGAGCCGCTCAGCGCGGGCCGCAGCAGCCGCGAGCCCCTTCACGTCGTTCCCCACACCCCGTCGACCCCAGGGCGGTCCCGGCCCCGGTGATCGTCCCTCAGGCCGAGATCGGGGCTCCTCCTTCAGGCCGCCGCGCCCGCCCGGTCACGCCCCGGCTCGTCCAGCAGTTCCAGCACCGCCAGGACGGCGACCAGCCCGAGCGCCAGACAGAGCGTCACCAGCACCGTCGGGTGGCTCCACAGCACGAAGGCCAGCGCCGCGAGCGCGACCGCCAGCCAGCCCAGCGGGGCCTTCCAGCGGTGGACGAACCGGCCGACCGGCCCGAGCCGCAGCCCGGCCCGTCCGGCCACCCGCCGCACCGCGCCCAACCCGGCGCGCCAGCCGCCCCGGACGGTGCGCGCCCACCGGCCGCCGCCGATGACCCAGGCGCCGAGCGCGACCAGCAGCCCGAGCGTGACCACCACCCGGACGGCCGAGCGCAGGTACCGCACCAGGGTGTCGTACACCGCCTGGGCGGCGGCCTGGTCGACGTCGGCCGGGAGCCCGTCCAGGTACACGGCCCGGAACACGCTCAGTCCGATGCCCAGCAGCAGCGCCCCGCCCGCCATGCCGAGGGCCGCCGCCACCACCGCTCGGCGGCGCCGGGTCGCGAGCAGCACCCCGCCGAGCGCGCAGGCGCCGGCCAGCACCGGCACCCAGAGGCCGGCCAGGTCCAGGACCCGCAGGGCGGTGCGGACCTCGGGCAGGGCGTCGGAGCGCACCAGCGCGTAGGAGGTGTGGATCTCCGGGATCCGGGAGGCCAGCGGGAGCCCCTGCTCGATCAGGGCGGACTTCACCCGGGCGATCACCGGGGCGAGGTCCAGCAGCACGGTGTCGTCGCGCACCTCGACGGCGCCGCCGCCCTGCCCGGTCACCAGCTTTCGGACGGCGGCGTGCGCGTCCCGGTTGACGTCGGTCCAGAGGGTGCCGAAGGCGTCGCTGTCCACGATCCGTTCGACCTGGGTGTGGACGAAGCCGCCGAGTCCGCTGTCCAGGGCGTGGCCGATGCCGCCCAGTAGGGCGCCGAGCTTGGGCTTGTCGTCCGGGGCGAGGCCGTCGAGCAGCGATTCGAGCGGGAGCTTCGTCATGATCTCGGCGGTCACCCGGTCGGTGATCGCCGCCTTGATTCGGGGGTCCTTCGCCAGCGGGGCCATCGTCGCGAGGTAGCGGTCGGTGTCGCTGATCTCGGACCTCGCCCAGAGCGCGAGGGCGCCGAGTGGGGTGAGCACGCAGGCCAGCACGATCAGCAGGGCGGCGAGGAAGGAGCGCACCCGGCGGCGGGGCGGGCGTTGCGCCGGACGGGTGGCCAACTGCTCGGCGAGCCGCGCCTCCTGGACCTCGACGGCGGTGAGCCGGGCCCGCAGCTCGGCCAGTTCGTCGGCGGACTCGGCGCCGGACTCGTCTCCGGGCTTGCCGCCGGGCTGGTCGCCGGGCCGGTCGGTCGGCATGCCGGGACTCCGTTCCTCCGGTGGGTGCGTACCAGGAGACAACGGATCAGATCGGACGGCCAGTCGGGAGACGCGGCGGCGCTCGTAGACCTAGGAGCCGGACCGGCCCCGGAACGGCGGAAGGCCCCCGGTGGTTCACCAGGGGCCTTCCGGAGGAGAAGGGGAGACTCAGGCGGTCGTCTCGGGCCGCTTGGTCTCGGTGGCCTTGGTCACGTTGGTCGGCGTGACGGCCGGGCGGTCGGCGCCCTGCTGGGGCGCGGCGGTGCTCTGCGCGGTGCCGGCGGCGTCCGCCGGGGTGTCGTCCTCGCGCATGGCCTTCGTCTCGGCCTTCAGGATGCGCATGGACTTGCCCAGGCCGCGGGCCATCTCGGGCAGCTTCTTCGATCCGAACAGCAGGATGACGACCGCCAGCACCACGAGAATGTGCCAGGGCTCAAGACCGTTCCGCAGCATCCCTGGCCACCGGTCCCTTCTTGTCTAGAGTCGTGGCGGGCGCTAGCGCCCGTGCTCGCCAGTATGCCTGGCCCTCACGGCGAACGGATACACCGGCCGGGAAACGCTGGCCAAAAACCAGGTGCCGTTCGGGCGGATCGCGAACGCCGTGGCGTCCACCCGGCCGAATACGGGTGCCGAAGCTCACATCCGCCGACCGCACCCGGGGGCGAACGCGGCCGTGCTCGGCGCGATCATGGCCGGTGCCCCCGGTGCGATCAGTAGACGAACGGCACCAGGCGCTTCGACCTCCGACGGTACAGCGCGTACGCGCTCCCGAAGGCGTCCAGGAGCAGCCGCTCCTCGGCGGCGATCCGCCAGCCGTACGCGGCCAGCAGCAGTGCCGTCACCACCAGGGCGGCCGCCCAGCTGCCGGTGCCGGCCGCGTACCCGGCCCAGACCAGCAGGCTGCCGGCGTAACCGGGGTGCCGGATCAGCCGGTACGGGCCGGTGCGGACCAGCGGCTGGGCGTCGGCGGTGCGCAGGGTGCGGGTGTAGTACCGGCCCAGGGTGCGCATGCCCCAGGCCCGCAGCGCGAGCCCGGCGACCACTGCGGCCACCCCGAACCAGCGGGCCCAGGCGGGCAGTTCACCGATCGCGGTGCGGGCGGCGAGCACCACGACCAGGACCGACACCAGGTAGCAGCCGAGCAGCAGCCGGGTCGACCCCCGGTCGCGGCGGTCGGCGTGCCAGCTGCCGGCGGAGGCGTCCTCGCGGCGGCGCAGCAGTAGCTCGTAGGCGGCCCAGCAGAGGATGCCGAGGAGGGGGAGGAGGGCGGGCAGGGACATGCGGGGCTCCCGGAGGTCGGATCCGAGCTGTGCCTCCACGGTCCTCCCGGCGGGGCGCCGGCACACGCGCCCGGGGGTGGAGCCGGCGTGCTCCACCCCCGGGTGGAGGCCGGGCGCTCGCCCGCCCCGGAAGGCGGGCGGCCCTCTCGGACGGCGGAGAGCCCCCGCCCGGGGGCGGTTTCTAGGGGTCGTTGCAACACGTGGTTAGTTGATCAAGCCGCGATCAGTTTATGCAGGCGCTCGGCTGGGGTTTCCCAGCCGAGCGTTTTGCGTGGGCG
>NZ_JBEXJK010000622.1:0-3233 GCF_040609095.1 Kitasatospora sp. NPDC004799 | reverse complement strand
CCACCACCAGCACCGGGTCGCCGGCCGCCGCGCCGGCCGCGCCGCGCGCCGCGTCGCCGGTCCGCTGTCCGAGCCGGGCCAGCGCGAGCGCGTACGCCTCCATCGGCCGTTCGCCGGGGGTCAGCAGCGCCACCGGGACACCGGCTCCGGATGCGGCTCCGGCTCCGGCTCCGGCTCGGCCGGCCGGAACACCGCCGAGCCGCGCCAGCAGACCGGCTCTGACCAGCGAGGACTTGCCCGCCCCGGACGGCCCGGAGAGGACCACCAGCCGCCGCTGGGCCAGCAGCGCGACCAGCCGCTCCAGCAGCACCTCGCGGCCGAAGAAGCGCTCGGCGTCCACCGCCTCGAACGCCGCCGCCCCCGGGTAGGGGGCCCGTCCGACGTCCTGGGCGCGCCGCCGGGCGGCGGTGTCGGCGGCCAGTTCGGCGGCGAGCAGCTGCCAGCGGTGCCGCCACTCCCGCACGTCCCCGCCGCAGGCCTGCACGTAGCCGAGGGTGACGGCGAGGCTGGGCAGCCGCCGGCCGCCCGCGGCGACCGACAGGCTGGCCGCCGAGCAGTGCGCCCGGAGGGCGAGTTGACGGTACGGCGGACTTCCCGCGCGCGCCCGCAGGGCCCGCAGATCACCCGCGAAGCGCAGCAGCGGCCCGTCCCCGGGATCCAGCGGACTTTCCCGACGCGGCACGACGGCCCCCCTTCTCCGTTGATTCGGTGTTCTGAATCGCTGTTCTCGAACCCAGGGGTTCCCACCCGTCACACGCGCCGCGCGTGTCCCGTGCCGATCCCCCCCGGTGATTCATCATGCACAGCACCATTGGCGTCAAACAATGGTGCGTGCGGGTCGGTTGTTCCGAGTTGATGTTCAATGTCCAGCCGTACGGCGCCGAACAAAGCCGGTGGGATAGAACCGGAACCCGCAGCCCTCGCTGACTTCGGAGATGTCCATGAAGTTCACGCGGTACTGCCGTTCCCTCCTGTCCACACCTGCGATGGCGGTGGAGCGGTACACCAAGAGCCACCAGTCCGGGGCCGACATCGCCATGGTCGATCTGGAGGATTCGGTCCCACCCGCCCGAAAGGAGGAGGCCCGTCGGCTCGCGGAGGAGTTCTTCGCGCTGCCGTCCACCAAGCTCGCGCGCAGCGCGGTACGCATCAACACCCTTTCCGGACCGGACGGTCTGCGCGACCTGATCGCCATCGCCCGGTACCGGGTCAAGCCGGACCTGGTGCTGATCCCGATGGCCGAGTCCCCCCGGGACATCGAGATCGCCGCCGGCGCGCTCGGCGCGGACTGCCCGGAGACGGAGTTCCTGGCCGTCGTGGAGACCCCGCTGGGCATCGAGCACGCGCCCGCCATCGCGGCCGCCGGGCACCGGCTGCGCGGGCTGGTCTTCGGCTCGGCGGACTACACCTTCGCGGTCGGCGCCCGGCTCTCCTGGGAGGCCCTGGCCCACGCCCGCGCCCGGGTGGTCAACAGCGCCCGCGGCGCGGGCGTGGAGGCGATGGACGCCCCGTTCTTCGAGGTCACCGACCTCGCCGGACTGCGCCGGGAGGCCGGGCTCGCCCGGGACTTCGGGTTCAGCGGCAAGATCGCCGTCCACCCGCGCCAACTCGCGCTGATCAACGAGACGTTCAGCCCGGACGAGGAACTGCTGGAGCGCGCCCGCCGGGTGGTCGCGGCGGGCCTGGAGACCGGCCGCTCGGTCACCGTCGTGGACGGGGTGATGGTCGGCATGCCGTTCTTCGAGGCCTCCCAGCGCCTGATCGAGCAGTTCGACCCGGCCCGGCCCGACGTCCCGCCGCAGCCCCACGTCCCGTCCCAGCCCGGCGTCCCGTCCCAGCCCCGCGGTTCGCACCACCCTCAGGGCGACTCGCCCACCGACATCCCGACCATGACGGAGAAGTGACGATGACCGAAGACACCATCCTCGGCCCGCGCCGGTACCGCAACGCCGAGGCCATGCTGGCCGCCGCCGACCCGGTGTGGCAGGCGGCCGCCGCCAACGGCCTGATCGGCATCACCGCGGACTCGGAGTCCAACAACCGGCTGATCGTCCGCGAGACCGGCCACGAGTTCGCCAACATGGTCTCCTGCTCGTACCTGGGCCTGAACAACCACCCCGCGGTCCTGGCCGGTGCGGTGGACGCGCTGACCGAGACCCGCGGCACCTCGCTGGTCCTCTCCACCACCCGGATCCGGCACAACCTGCTGGTGCGACTGGAGGAGGAGCTGGGCGAGCTGTTCGGCGCCCACATCCTGCCGGGCGCGTCCTGTACCACGCTCACCGCCGGCATCCTGCCGCTGATCGCCTCCGGCCACCTGGACGGCACCTGTCAGGGCGGCGGCGGGCCCCGGGTGATGGTCTTCGACCGCTTCTGCCACTTCTGCATGGCGTACATGAAGCCGGTCTGCGCGGACGAGTCGTTGGTGCTGACCTGTCCGCACAACGACCTGAACTACCTCGAGGACATCTGCCGCAAGTACCCGCGGGTCGCCTACGTAGCCGACGGCGCCTACTCGATGGGCGGCACCGCGGCCCTCGACGGACTGCTCGAACTCCAGGACCGCTACGGGCTGTTCCTCTACATCGACGACTCCCACTCGCTGTCCATCGCGGGCGAGCGCGGCGAGGGCTACGTCCGCTCCCGGCTGGAGATGAACCCGCTGACGGTGATCACCGCGAGCCTCGGCAAGGCCTTCGGCACCAGCGGCGGCGTCGCGATGCTCGGCAACCGCGAGCAGTTCGAGTTCCTGCACCGGCACGCCGGCCCGATCGGCTGGTCGCAGAACATCCCGCTGCCGATGGTCGGCGCCTCGCTGGCCAGCGCGGCCATCCACCGCTCCCCCGAACTGGGCGAGCTCCAGGCGAAACTGGCCCGCAACATCGAGCTCTTCGACGAGCTGCTGCCGACCACCTTCGCGGGCAACGGCCTGCCGGTGCGCCGGGTCGACGTCGGGGAGGGCGAGCGCGCGGTCAAGCTCTCCGCCCAGCTCTTCGAACGCGGCTTCTACAGCTCGGCGGTGTTCTTCCCGATCGTGCCCAAGGGCGAGGCCGGGCTCCGGCTGATGCTGCGCGCCGACATGGACGAGCAGCTGATCCGCGAGTTCGCCGGGCACGTCAAGGAACTCACCGCCGACCTCTAGAGATCGTCTTCAAAGATCAGATCCAGAGCAGGATTGAGGCGATGGTGACGGCGGCCTGGTAGGACTCGCGGGTCTTGTCGTATCTGGTGGC
>NZ_JBEXJK010000621.1:0-3252 GCF_040609095.1 Kitasatospora sp. NPDC004799 | reverse complement strand
GGGCGCGTCGCTGGTGCTGCGGCCGCGCGCCGCGCGGCCGGCGGCCGCCGAACCCGCCGTCCAGGGCTCGCTGTTCCGCGTCGCCTGGACGGACGTCCCGCTGCCCGCCGCCGTCCCCGGCGAGACCTGGGCGGTGCTGGGCGACGCCGAGGACGCCTGGGCGGCCGCCGGCCGCTACCAGGACCTGGCCGAGCTGGCCGCCGCCGTCGACGCGGGCGCCGCCGTGCCGGCCGTCGTGGTGGCCCCGGCGGCCACCGGGGCCGGGGTCCCGCTGCTGGACGGCCTGCGCGCCCGCACAGGGGACACCCTCGCGCTGCTGCGGGCCTGGCTGGCGGACGAGCGCTTCGAGGCCGCCCGGCTGGTGGTGCTCACCCGGGGTGCGGTCGCGACCGGGCCGGACGAGGACGTCACGGCGCTGGCGCAGTCCCCGGTGTGGGGCCTGGTCCGCTCCGCGCAGACGGAGAACCCCGGCCGCCTGGTGCTGGTGGACGTGGACGGCGGGGCCGGCTCGGCCGCCGTCCTGCCCGCCGCCCTCGCCACCGGAGAGCCCCAACTCGCCCTGCGGGCGGGCGCGGTGCTGGCCCCCCGGCTCGCCCGGGTGCCGGCCGCCGTCGAGACCGCCGCCGAGGCCGGGGCCGCCGCCGGGACCGCTGCCGAGACCGGGTCCGAGGCCGCCGCCGAGCAGGGCCGCGCCTTCGGCCCGGAGGGTACCGTCCTGCTGACCGGTGCCACCGGCACCCTGGGCTCGCTGCTCGCCCGCCACCTCGTCACCCAACACGGCGCCCGCCACCTGCTGCTGACCAGCCGTCAGGGAATCGCCGCACCCGGCGCCGCCGAACTGCGCGAGGAGCTGGCCGCGTTGGGCGCCGAGGTGGAGATCGCCGCCTGCGACGTCGCCGACCGCGAGGCGCTCGCCGCCCTGCTGGCCGCCGTCCCCGCCGCGCACCCCCTCAAGGCCGTCGTGCACGCGGCGGCGGTGCTGGACGACGGTGTGCTCGACGCGCTCACCCCCGAGCGGCTGGACCACGTCCTGCGGCCCAAGGCGGACGCCGCCCAGCACCTGCACGAGCTGACGGCCGGCCTCGACCTGGACGCCTTCGTCCTGTTCTCCTCGGCGGCCGGCCTGCTCGGCAACGCGGGCCAGGCCAACTACGCCGCCGCGAACGCCTTCGTCGACGCCCTGGCGCACCACCGCCGGGCGCACGGCCTGCCCGCCGTGTCGCTGGCCTGGGGATTCTGGGCCGAGCGCAGCACGCTGACCGGCGCGCTGGACGAGGCCGAGGTCCGCCGGCTGAGCCGGGGCGGTGTCGCGCCGCTGTCCTCCGCGCAGGGGCTCGCCCTGTTCGACGCGGCCCAGCGCGGCGCGGAGCCGCTGCTGGTGCCGCTGCGACTGGACTCGGCCGCGCTGCGCGGCCAGGCGGCCGCCGGGGCGCTGGCCCCGCTGATGCGCGGTCTGGTCCGGGTGCCGATGCGGCGCACCGTCGCCGCGGCGACCGGGGGCGGCGAGGCGTCGGCGTTCCAGCAGCGGCTGGCCGGCCTCGACGCGCAGGAGCGGGCCCGGCTGCTGCTCGACCTGGTCCGCGGCCAGGCGGCGGCCGTGCTCGGCCACGCCTCGGCGGACGCCGTCGAGGCCGGGCGGGCCTTCCGCGAGCTGGGCTTCGACTCGCTGACCGCCGTCGAACTGCGCAACCGGCTGAGCGCGGCCACCGGCCTCCGCCTGCCGGCCACCACGGTGTTCGACTACCCGACCCCGACCGCGCTGGCGGCCCGGCTGGACTCCCGGCTGGCCGGCGGCGACCGGGCGCGCCCCGCTCCCGCGGGCGACCCGGCCGCTCGCGGGGCCGGCGAGGATCCGATCGCGATCGTCGCGATGAGCTGCCGCTACCCCGGCGGCGTCCGCTCGCCCGAGGACCTGTGGCGCCTGGTCGCCCAGGGCACCGACGCGATCTCGGTCCTCCCGGCCGACCGCGGCTGGGACACCGACGCGCTGTACGACGCGGACCCGGACCGGCGCGGCACCTCCTACGCCCGCGAGGGCGGGTTCCTGTACGACGCCGGGCACTTCGACGCCGAGTTCTTCGGCATCAGCCCGCGCGAGGCCCTCGCCATGGACCCGCAGCAGCGGCTGCTCCTGGAGGCGTCCTGGGAGGCCTTCGAGCGGGCCGGGATCGACCCGGCGTCCGTGCGCGGCAGCCGGACCGGGGTGTTCGCGGGCGTGATGTACCACGACTACGCGACCACGCTGCCCGCCGTCCCGGCCGGGGTGGAGGGCTACCTGGGCACCGGCACCTCGGGCAGTGTCGCCTCGGGCCGGATCTCGTACTCCTTCGGCCTGGAGGGCCCGGCGGTCACCGTCGACACCGCCTGCTCCTCCTCCCTGGTCGCCCTGCACCTGGCGGCCCAGGCGCTGCGCTCCGGCGAGTGCTCGCTCGCCCTGGCGGGCGGTGTGACGGTGCTGGCGACGCCGCAGGTGTTCGTCGAGTTCAGCCGCCAGCGCGGGATGGCGGCCGACGGCCGCTGCAAGTCCTTCGCGGGCGCCGCGGACGGCACCGGCTGGGGCGAGGGCGTCGGCATGCTCCTGCTGGAGCGGCTGTCGGACGCCCGCCGCAACGGCCACCCCGTCCTGGCCGTGGTGCGCGGCTCGGCCGTCAACCAGGACGGCGCCAGCAACGGGCTGACCGCCCCCAACGGCCCCTCCCAGCAGCGGGTGATCGAGCAGGCGCTGGCCGCGGCCCGGCTGGCGCCCGCCCAGGTGGACGCGGTGGAGGCGCACGGCACCGGCACCACCCTCGGCGACCCGATCGAGGCCCAGGCCCTGCTGGAGACCTACGGGCAGGGCCGTACCGGGGACCCGCTGTGGCTGGGCTCGCTGAAGTCCAACATCGGCCACACCCAGGCCGCGGCGGGCGTCGGCGGTGTGATCAAGATGGTGATGGCGATGCGGGAGGGCGTGCTGCCGCGGACCCTGCACGTGGACGAGCCCACCCCGCACGTCGACTGGTCGGCGGGCGCCGTCGAGCTGCTGACCGAGGCCCGGGCCTGGCCCGAGACCGGAGCGCCGCGCCGCGCGGGCGTCTCCTCCTTCGGCGTCAGCGGCACCAACGCCCACGTCGTCCTCGAGCAGGCCCCCGCGGCCGCCGCCCCCGCGACGGTGGACGGGCCGGCCCGGGTGCTGCCGTGGGTGCTGTCGGGCCGGACGGAGGGCGCGCTGCGCGAGCAGGCCGAGCGCCTGGCCGCCCACCTGGCGGCCCA